>NZ_JBEZFO010000009.1:0-265111 GCF_040649495.1 Micromonospora sp. NPDC048947 | reverse complement strand
TTCCCCGAGAGTTCTCGCCCACCAGGGCGAGGAACGCGTCCTCCAGGCGCCGCCGAGGCACCACCCGGTCCACTCCGATGCCGGCGCGCACCAGCTCCGCCACCACCTCGCTGCGGGCCGTGCCGTTGGTGTCGACCACCAGTTGGCCGTCGCTCTCCGGCAACACACGGACCCCGTGCAGCCGGTCCAGCACCGCCCGCGCCGCCACCGGGTCGGTGACGTCGAAGAGCACGCTCGGCGACTCGCCCACGATCTCCTCCACCGGCCCGGACGCCACGATCCGGCCCTTGTTCACCACCACCGCGTGCGTGCACGTCTGCTCCACCTCGGCCAGCAGGTGGCTGGAGACCAGCACCGCCCGGCCGTCGGTGGCGTACCGCTGGAGCACCCGGCGCATCTCGGCGATCTGTGGTGGGTCGAGCCCGTCGGTCGGCTCGTCCAACACCAGCAGTTCGGGAAGACCGAGCATGGCCTGGGCGATGGCGAGCCGCTGACGCATCCCGTGGCTGTAGTTCTTGATCCTCCGGTGCACCGAGTCACCCAACCCGGCGATCTCCAGCGCCGCGTCGAACTGTGCGTCCTCCCACGGCCGCCCGGTGGCCCGCCAGTACGCCTTCAGGTTGTCGAGACCCGACAGGTGCGGCAGGAAGCCCGGCCCCTCCACCAGCGCCCCGATCCGGGACAGCACCGGTGAGCCGGGCACCAGCCGACGACCGAAGACGTAGATCTCCCCGGCGGTCGGCTGGGTCAGCCCCATCAGCACCCGCAGGGTGGTGGTCTTGCCGGCGCCGTTCGGCCCGAGCAGACCCACCACCTGACCGGGGTGCACCTCGAAGTCCACGTTCGACACGGCGACGAAGCCGTCCGCGTACTCCTTGCGCAGAGCGCGCACGGCCAGCGGTGTGTCCGCGTACTCCGGATGCACCGACCGGTCCTGGCGGCGGTGCCGGCGGCGGACCAGAGCGACGACCACGACGAGCCCGATCACGATGGCGGCGAGCAGGCCGGCGAGCACCCAGCGCCAGATCGTGGCCGCGGTGGGGATGGGCTCACCGCTGACGGTGGGCAGGCTGACCGCACCGTCCGCCGCCACCGTGTAGACGGTCGGCGTGGCCGGTGTGGTGTACGCCTGGTCGGAGGTGGCCACCACCAGTCGCAGCCGGTGCCCGGCCTCCACCCGGCGGACGATCCCGGGCAGCGTCACGGTGACCGGGCGGGCGTCCTGCACCTGCTGCGGAAGGCCGGTGAGTCGGATCGGGGCGACCAGGCCGTTCGGCAGGGTGGCCGCCCCGTCCGGGTCGACGTCGTAGAGCTTGACGAAGAGCACCGCCTCGCCGGTCGGCGACGCTGCCCGCACCGTGACGGTGGGCGAACCGGCCACGTCCACGGCCTCGGTCAGCGGGGTGGACTCGAACTGGGCGTGCTGGCCGGGTACGTCACCGGCCACGCCGTCCAGCAGCGAGGCGAGCCCGCCCGCGAACGGGATGGAGGAGATGGCGGCCGGGTTGCCGTTCGGCGGGTTCGCGATCGGCTGTGCCGGGCCGGCGACAGTCACCTCCCGGCGGGCGTTGCCGGCCAGGCCCGGGTAGTCGGCGCGGCGGAACCCGGTGGCGACGAGGCCCCGGTCGAGGGCGTCGAAGCCGGCGATCCGCGACCAGGTGAAGTCGTCTCCTGGGGCGTCGCCCTCGCCCTTCACGTAGTGGTCCAGCCACTGGACGGTCAGGAACTTCACCCGGTCGGAGTCCGACCGGGGTCCGCTGCCACCGTCGTGCCCGCCGGTGAACCAGGCGACCCGTACCGGGGTGCCGGTGGCGGCGATGCCCTTGGCGTTGGCGTCCGCCTCACCGAGCGGGAAGAGGGTGTCCGCCTCGCCCTGCACCAGCAGGGTGGGTGCCTTGATCCGGTCCAGCACGCCGGCCGGGCTGGAGCGGCGCAGCAGGTCCACGGCGGCCTGATCGGCCTGGCCGGTGGTGGCGATCCGCAGGTAGGCGGCGCACACGTCGGCGGCGAACCGACCGCAGGACGGGTCGGCGGCACCGGCCGGGGCGCCACCGGGACCGGTGCCGGGGCCGGCGCCCGGCCCGGGGCTGGGCGGGCCGGCCGACGCCGGTGCGCCCTGTGGCTGGGCGGCGGTCGCGCCGGAGAGCCCAGCCGGGCCGGAGCCCACGTTTCCGCCACCGCCGAAGAAGAGGCCGGCCCAGCCCTTCTTGAACACGCCCTCGGTCGGCGCTGCGCCGGTGCTCTCCGGCAGGAACGCGCGGGACAGGTCGTTCCAAGTGATCATGGGTACGATCGCGTCGACCCGACGGTCCTGGGCGGCCAACAGCAGGGCCAACCCACCGCCGTACGAGCCGCCGACCACACCGACCTTCGGGTCGCCGGCCGCGTCGGTGCGTACCTCCGGCCGCGCGGCCAGCCAGTCCAGCAGGCGCTCAGCGTCGCGTACCTCGTAGTCCGGGTTGTCCAGGTGGATCTCACCGCCGCTGCGACCGAAACCCCGCGCCGTCCAGGTGAGCACCGCGTAGCCGCGCCCGGCGAACTCCTCCGCGTCGGAGCGCACCGATTCCTTCGTGCCGCCGAACCCGTGCGCCAGCAGCACCGCCGGCACCTTCCGATCGGACGAGGCGTCGTCCGGCAGGTAAAGGGTGGTGTCCAGGTCCACCGGTTGGTCACCGGACGGTCCGGAGCGGACGGTGAGCATCGCGCTCTCGGTGCGTACGCCCGGTCCCTGTGGCCACACCGCCCAGGTCACGGCGGCGGCCAGCAGCACGACGACCACCGCGGTGGTGATCGCCCGGCGGCGGGTGGGCAGGGCACGCCGGAACCACGCGGCCGGCGACGGCGATGTCATGCGGCACACGGTACGGCCCGCAGCCTGAGCGTTGGCTGAGATCCGCCGTACGTCCGTCCGGTTGCTCCGATCGGTGCGCGGTGGGGTGCGAGCGCGCACCGTCCGACGCGGCACAGCGAGTTGAGTTCGGATCCCGTGAATTCCGATCTTCCGCGGATATCCACATCGATCCCTCCATGTCACACCCACAGCGGACACAGAGCGTGGCGGTAACGCGGACAAATGGTGACATGGCTCGAAGTGACGCGAACCTGACTCGCCGAGTGAGGTCTGACCAGGCGGGGGTTCGATTAGTTTTCCGGTCCGGTGCACGGGACTTGTCGGCCAGCCCGACGCCGCGCCGATCAGCGCCCCACGCCGGAGGAGACACACATGACAACCCCCGCGCCGCGGGCCCGTCGACGGCCGTCCACGCTGGGCCGGCTGCTGCCCCTGCTGCTCATCGGAGCACTGCTGGCACCCTTGGGCCTGCTCGTCACGTCGAACTGGCGGCAGGTCACCGACGACCGGGACCTCGCCGCCCGGGAACGGCTCGGCGTGCAGTACCTCACCGCGCTGGCGGCGGTCACCGACGCCCTCGTGGAGGCCCAGTCCAACGCGGTCAACGGTCGCCCTGTCGCCCGGGACGCGTTGAACGGGGCGGTCGAGAAGGTCGCCGCTGTGGACGCCCGCATCGGCGGGGAGTTGCTCAGCCAGGAACGTTGGGCCGGCGTACGCGCCAAGCTGGAGGCGCTGCGCGGCCGCAGCGCCACCGACCCCGAGGCCGCCTACACCGCGTACGGCGAGGTCTCCGACCTGCTGCTGGCCCTGCACCGGAAGGTCCGGGAGAGTTCCGGGCTGGTCCGTGACCCCGAGGCCGACTCGTTCTTCCTCCAGGACAGCGCCGGCCAGGAACTGCCCGAGGCCGTGGTTGGCGCCGGTCGGCTGGCCGACCTGGCCACGCTCGTCTCCCGCCGGCCGGCCGCCGAGCAGCCGCGCGGCCTGCTGGAGCTGACCGGTCTGCGGGTTTCCGCCCTGGCCCCCGCCGCGGACCTCGTCGACAACCTGCGTTCGGCCGTGGACGGCTCGGAGAGCACCGACCTCGGCGCGAACGTGCTGACCCCGCTGGACACCTACCAGCGTTCGGTGGAGGCGCTCGCCGGGTACTCCCTGCCGGACAAGGAGACCGGCGTGGTCGACCCGGGCCAGTTGAGTGCCGCCGCGGTCAGCTCGCAGCGCTCCGCCCGCCAACTTCAGCCGGTCATCCTCACCGAACTGGACTCCCTGCTGGCCGAGCGCATCGATCGGCTCGACGGGGACCGCTGGCTGACCGCCGGGGCGGGTGTCGTCGCCGTCCTGCTGCTGAGCTGGCTCGCCGCGTTGCTGGTCGCCGCCGGTCGCCGGGCACGACGGCGGGCCGCTCTGGCCGCGACCCACGCGGAGAGTCCCGACACCCCGCCGCTGCGCGATCCGTGGCAACCGCCGGCCGACGAGCCGCGTGCGCTGCAACCGGTCGGCGCGGCCCAGGACCCGGAGATTGCACAGTGGGGGGCATTCGATGCTGCTCGGTAGGCTCCGGATCCGCGGCAAGCTCGCGCTGCTCGTGGTGATTCCGCTGCTCAGCATGGTCGGCCTGGCCGTGCCGGTGATGCTCGACCGGGTCGCCGCGGCACAGCGGGCCGGCGACACCGCCGAACGGGTCCGGCTCGCCAGCCGGGTCGGCAGCCTCGTTCAGGACCTCCAGCAGGAACGCATCCTCTCCGTCGGTTTCCTGCTCGGCCGGGTCGAACGCAGTGAGCTGGTCCGTAAGTCCGCGGACGTGGACGATCGGGTGGCCGACCTGCGGGCGGCGCGGAGTGACGCGCTGACCGACCAGGTCGACGACGCCCTCGACGGCGTGTCCAGCCTCGTCGAGCTGCGCACGGCCGTCCTGGCCCGGGCCGCCAGCCCGGGTCAGGTCATGGACGCGTTCGGCCCGGTCAACAAGGGGATCATCGAGTCGCTGCGGCTGGTGGTCGGGGTGGACACCGACACGTTGCCGGGCCGTCAGGTGCTCGCCCTCGACGGGCTGCTCCGCTCCGACGAGGGCCTGGGCACCTGCGCCACCCTGAGCCTGCTGGTAAAGGCGATCGGCACCCCGGACACCACCGCCGGGTACGTGGCGTGCATCGCCGCGCTCATGGTCGACAACTCGCGCTTCCGTAGCCTGATCACGCCCGAGCAGCTCAAGGTGGCCCAGCTCAACGACGCCGCCGTGGCCGCGCGTACCAGCCCCGACTTCCTGGTCAGGAGCGCCCGGGATCCGGCCGCCGCGGTCCGCAACGTGCCGATGGAGGCGCTCTTCCCAGCCGTCCGCACGATGATCCGGCTCGGTCAGTTCGTCGAGAAGAAACTTGTCGCCGACGTGCTCGCCGAGGTGACCGCCGAGCAGCGGCGCGCGCTGACCGCCGCGTACCTGGTCGGTGCCGCTGCGGCGTTGATCCTGACGCTGGTGGTGCTGCTCAGCGTGGCGGTGGCACGGACGGTGGCTCGACCGCTGACCCGACTCACCCGCTCGGCCGACCGGGTCGCCCGGGTCGCCGAGGCGGAGCTGGTCCGGGTCACCGACGACGAGGCGGAGAGACCTCAAGCGGTCCGGTTGGAGCCGGTGGACGTCCGCGCCAACGACGAGATCGGCGATCTGGCGCGGGCCTTCGACCGGGTGCAGAACACCGCTGCGCAACTGGTCGAGCGGCAGGTCGCCGGCCGACGCAACGTGGCGCAGATGTTCGGCCACGTCGGACGGCGTACGCAGAACCTGGTGGGTCGGCAGATCGCGCTCATCGACCGGCTGGAGCAGCAGGAGGCCGACCCGGGCCGCCTGGAGCACCTGTACCGGCTCGACCACATCTCCAGCCGGTTGCGGCGCAACGCCGGCAGCCTCGTGGTGCTCTCCGGCTCGGCCGGCGCCGACGCGCACACGGCGCCGGTGCCGCTGGCCGACGTGGTCCGGTTGGCGCTCGGCGAGATCGAGGACTACACCCGGGTGGAGGTGCAGGTTCCGGTCGGCGTCTCGGCCGCCCCGGCGGTGGTCGGTGACCTCGTCCTGGCGCTGGCCGAGCTGATGGAGAACGCCACAGTCTTCTCCCCGCCGCACACCCGGGTGCTGGTGGCCGCCGAGACGTCCGGCCTCGGGGCACGTCTCACAGTGGTGGACCACGGCATCGGCATGAGCGAGCAACGCCTGGCTGCGGAGAACGCCCGGCTCACCCGCCGGGAACGGCTCGACCTGGCCCCGACCGAGGTGCTCGGTCTCTTCGTGGTGGGCCGGTTGGCCCGTCGACACGGCTGGCAGGTCGCCCTGGCCGCCACCGGCGGCGGAGGGGTCACCGCGCAGCTGGAGATCCCGTCGACGTCGCTGGTGCTGCGCCGCGCCGACCGCGCCGGGGCCACAGTGGCCCGCGCCGCGGTGCCGGATCGGGACCGGCGTACGACGGCGACGCCCAGCCCCGAGCTCGAAGCGCGGCCCAGCGCGGTGGCCGTCGCCGCGCCGGCCCGCTTCGACTCGGACCTGCTGAGCCGGGCCACCCTCAGCCTGGACGCCGGCCCGTCCTGGAACGCGTTCGGTCGGGGCCAGCCGGAGCAGGCCGCTCCCGAACCCCAGAGCCCGGAACCGGTGGGCAAGCCGGGCGGGCCACGGGTGCGGCAGCGGGTGCCCGGGGCGACGCTGCACGCCGCCGCCCCGACAACCCGGCCGGTGGACGCCACCGGCGCGGACCCCGCTGCCGCCCGCGCGCTGGTCGAGGCATTCCAAGCCGGTGTACGCCGCGCCGAGCTGCACGTGGCACCGGGCCTCGACGGCGCGTCGACACGGACGGCCAGCGACCCGTCGGCCGGCGCCGGGGCGGCCGTGGTGGACTTGGGCACGACCGTCGACCTGCCCAGCACCCCGGGAGGCGCCGGCCCCACGGTGCCGCGTGGTGGTGGCTCGACCGATGCCGCACCGGAGCGACCCAGGTTGAGCCGACGGGTGCCGGGAGCGAACCTCACCGCCATCCCGGCCTGCCAACCGCCCAGCACCGACCTCGGTGACCCGGCCGAGGTACGCGACCTCATCAGCGAGTTCGAGGCGGGCGTCGCCCGCGCTCTCCGCGAAGTCAGCCCCGACCACCGGAACGAAGAAGGATCATCACGGTGACCAGCCCCTTCCTGCACGACAATGTCGACCAGAGTCAGCCCGGCGCCAATGGGGACCTCAGCCCGGAGGCCCGTACGTTCAACTGGCTGCTGGACTCCTTCACGTCCAGCACCGCCGGGGTCCTGGAGGCGATCGCGGTCTCCTCGGACGGCCTGCTGATGGCCATGTCGGCGATCAAGGACCGATCCAACGCGGAGCGGTTGGCCGCCGTCGTGTCCGGGATGACCAGCCTCGCCGGTGGGGCCGCCAGTTGGTACGCCCTCGGCGGCCTGAACCGGGTGATCGTCGACATGGCCGACGGTTACCTGCTGATCAGCGCGATCAGCAGCGGTTCCGTGCTCGGGGTGGTCGCCGACCGTTCGGCGAACCTGGGCACCGTCGCGTACGAGATGACGCTCTTCGCCGGGCGGGCCGGTGGCGCCCTGACCCCGCGACTGATCGTCGAGTTGAAGAACGCCGTTCAGCAGTGACCCCCGACGTCGCCGGCGAGGATCCGGACCCGGACCCGAGGGTTCGGATCCGGCCGTACCTGCGCACGTCACCCCCGTCCGGGGTGGGCCCGGCGGCGACACCGGCGCTGCCCGAGCCGGAGCCGGACGGGGACCGGCCGGCCGGTCCCCGTCCGTTCGTGCTCACCTCCGGGCGGGTTGCGGGTGCCGACCCGGCAATCGGGCTGGAGACCCAGGTGACAGCCCGCATGGACAGCGGCTGGTGGGCCGGCCCACCCGGCGCCCTGCTGGCACCGGAACTTCAGACGATCATCGCGCTCTGCGTCGAGCCGATCTCGGTGGCCGAGATCTCGGCCCGCGCCCGACTGCACTTCGGCGTGACGCGGGTCCTGGTCGGCGATCTACGCGCCGCCGGGCACCTGGACGTGCACGTGACCGACACCGACGACGCTGTCGACCCCGATCTCATCCTGCGAGTGATTGATGGACTCCGTGCGATCTCCTGAATGGCCGGTCGCCCCGCTCGGCGGGGTCGCCGCGAACAGCGCCGCCGCCCGTTACGGCATGTCCCCGGGCACCGGGCCGATAGTCGGGCGGGCCGGCCCACCGCCGACCGCGCCGCCCCCGTACCGGCCCTCGTCCGATGCCGGCTCGATGCCTTCGTCCGGTAAGCCGGCCGCACCGCCGATCCCGGTCAAGATTCTGGTGGCGGGTGGGTTCGGGGTGGGCAAGACGACCACCGTTGGTGCGATCTCCGAGATCGCGCCCCTGACCACCGAGGCCGAGATGACCACCGCCGGGATCGGCGTGGACGACCCGGGTGCCCGGTCCACCAAGACCACCACCACGGTGGCGATGGATTTCGGCTGCGTGACGATCGACCGCAGCCTGAAGCTCTACCTGTTCGGCACGCCGGGGCAGACCCGGTTCGGCTTCATGTGGGACGACCTGGCCCGGGGAGCGCTCGGTGCGCTGGTGGTGGTGGACAGCGCCCGGCTGGACGACTGCTTCCCGGCCATCGACTTCTTCGAGCGGGCCGGGCTGCCGTTCGTCGTCGGAGTCAACGCGTTCGACGGGCGACTGGCCCTGGAGCTCGCCGAGATCCGTTGGGCGCTGGCGATCGGTGATCATGTACCTCTGGTGCAGTTCGATGCCCGCGACCGGCTCTCGGTGCGGGACGCACTACTTGTCGTCCTGGACCGCGCGCTGGACCGCGCTACCCGGGACAGGAGGGCCTGAGCCGACCAGCTCCGGCCGTGGCGGGAAGAGGTGATCTGGTGAGGGGCGACCTGGACGAGACGCTGGCCCGGCTGGCCCGACGTGAGGAGGCGTCGCGCCGTCGGGCCGCCGACCGTGACGACACCACCGCACCGTCGAGCCCGCCCGGCCTCGGCGGCGACACCCGCAACGCCCGGTCGGGCCGGCACGCGGGGGTGGAGACGCCGAGCGAGGTGGCCGGTTGGGGCCCGGTCGAGGAGGTGGCCGAGGTGGTCCGCCAGGTCGTCGGGGCCTACCCCGGGCTGGCGGTGACCGTGCAGGTGGAGCACGCCGGGCGGACGTACCCGATGCGGGTCTCCTGGGACGGGCCTGCCGTCACGGTCGGGCCGGTTCCCCCGCCGACGCCTGTGGAACCCCCGCCGGCCTGGCCGCTCTCCGGTCGGACGGTGCCCGCCTGGGCACCCGGTCCGGACGGGTTGACGCCGGACCCGGCGGCCCGGTTGGCCGAGCTGATCCGAAGCGACCCGACGCTGTTGGACGAGCTCGATCCGCGGCGCTGACCGGCACGGCTGGCTGCCGGCGGCTACGGTCGGGCAGTGGCGCAACCCGACCTGACCTTGACGGCGAGCCTGCGGCCGGCGGCGCTGGACGCCCGACGGGGCATCGTGCGCCTGCACCCGGAGGCGCTGACAGCGCTGGGGCTGCGCCCCGGCGACCCGGTCCGCCTCGTCGGCCGCCGGGAGACGGCCGGGATCGCGGCGGCGGCCGGGCCGGGCGCGAGCAGCGCCCTGCTGTACGCCGACGACCTGACGTTGGGCAACCTGGGTCTGCGCGACGGCGGTCAGGTGCGGGTGAGCCCGGTGCCGTTGGTGTCGGCGGGCAGGGTCGTCCTGGCCGGGCCGGTGGGGGTCGTCGCGGCGGTCAGCCCGGAGATGCTCCGGCTCGCCCTGCTGGGCAAGGTGCTCACCGCGGGCGACGACGTGTCGCTGCTGCCGCAGGACGTGCTGCCGGACGCCTCGGTCCGCAGCCTGGTCGAGGCGGCGCGACACAGCCTCGCCAACACCGTCGGTTTCGCCTGGACCAGCACGCTGCTCAAAGTTGTCACCGTCGAGCCGGCGGCCGGCGCGCTGGTCACCATGGGCACTTCGGTCGCCTGGGAGCACGGTGCGACGACCCACGGCGGGCCCGCCCCGGTCGGCGCCGCGTCGACACGGCCGGGTACGAGCGCCGACGCCGTTGCGGCGGAGGACGCGCCCGACGTGGACGAGCTGCCCGGGCTGCGGGCCCAGGCCGAGGAGTTGACCGAGCTGCTGGACCTCGGCTTCCACCACCGGGAGGTGCTGGGTCGACTCGGCACCACGATCTCGTTGGGGGTGTTGCTCGTCGGCCCGGCGGGATCCGGGAAGTCGGCGCTGGTCCGGGCCGTGGCCGCCCGGGTCGGTGCCCGTGTTCAGCCGCTCTGGGCGCCGGAGGTGGCCGCGTTGGCCAGTCAGGCCGCCGCCGAGCGGTTGCGCGTCGCGGCAGCGGCGGCCCGGGCCGAAGGCCCTGCCGTACTGCTGTTCACCGACGTCGAGGCGCTCGCACCCGCTGACGATCCCGGTCCGGTGGCGACGGTGTTCCGTCAGGTGCTCGCGGAGAGCATCCGCGCCGGAGTCGCAGTGGTCTGCACCACCGGCCGACCGGAGGCGGTAGACCCCGTACTGCGCGCGCCCGACCTGCTGTCGCTGCGGATCAGCGTCCCACTCCCGGATCAGGCGCTGCGCCGCGAACAGCTCACCGTGCTGACCCGGCAGGTGCCGCTGGCCGACGACGTCCGGCTGGACGAAGTGGCCGCGCGTACCCCCGGGTTCGTCGCGGCGGACCTGGCCGCACTGGTCCGGGAGGCCGGGGTACGCGCGGCGCTGCGGCAGAAGTCCGCCGAGACGCCGACGGTGTCGATGGCCGACTTCACCGCCGCCCGGGAGGTGGTCCGGCCCACCACGATGGCGGCGTCGACACTGGATCTGGCCTCGGTGACCCTGGACGACGTGGGTGGCCTGGACGAGGTCAAACAGACGCTCACCGAGTCGGTGCTGTGGCCGCTGACCTACCCGGACACCTTCGCCCGGCTCGGCGTGCAGCCGCCGCGCGGCGTGCTGCTCTACGGGCCGCCGGGCTGCGGCAAGACCTACCTGGTCACCGCGCTGGCCGGGTCGGGGCGGGCCAACGTGCTGTCGGTGAAGGGCGCGGAGCTGCTCTCCAAGTGGGTCGGTGAGAGCGAACGCGCGGTCCGCGAGTTGTTCCGTCGGGCCCGGGAGGCGGCCCCTACCCTGATCTTCCTGGACGAGGTGGACGCGCTCGCGCCGGTCCGCGGCCAGGCCACCGACGGTGGCACCACGGATCGGGTGGTCGCCGCCCTGCTCACCGAGCTGGACGGTGTGGAGACGCTGCGCAACGTGGTGGTGGTCGGCGCGACGAACCGGCCGGACCTGATCGACCCCGCGCTGCTGCGGCCGGGCCGGTTGGAGCGGCTTGTCTACGTGCCACCGCCGGACGGGGCCGCCCGCGCGGAGATCCTGCGGGCCGCGTCCCGACAGGTGCCGTTGGCGCCTGACGTCGATCTGTCCGCCCTCGGCGACGAGCTGACCGGCTTCTCCGCCGCGGAGTGCGCCGCGCTGGTCCGCGAGGCGGCGCTGGCCGCCATGCGGGAGTCGCTCGCCGCCGCCACTGTCACCGCCGAGCACGTGTCGGCCGCACGGGCCCGGGTACGACCGTCGCTGGACCCGGCCCAGGTCGCCTGGCTGTCCGCGTACGCCGCCAACCGGGAGTGATCACACCAGCACAACCTTTCGTCGCGGCCAGGGCGTTCCTAGTACGTCACATTCCTCAGTGGAGTCATCCACTGCGACGTCAGGTGGTGTTCCTTGCGTAAGCGGCTCTCACTCCTCCTCGTCCCCCTGCTGGCGGCGGCGACACTGGTCTCGGTCGGCGCACCTGCGACGGCTCATCCAGCGAAGCCCTTCCCCACCCGGATCGCGCTGCCGAACGGGTTCACCCCGGAAGGGTTGACGATCGGTCGGGGCACCACTGTGTTCGTGAGTTCCATCCTGGATGGCGCGGTGTGGCGCGGCGACTTACGCACCGGCCACGGCTCGGTGCTGATCCCCGGCACACCGGGCACCGACAAGGCGGGCATCAAGCTCGACCCGCGCGGCCGGCTCTGGACCGCCGACTTCTCCGGCGGCGGCGCGAGCGTGTACGACGCCGACACCGGTGCCAAGCTTGCCCACTACCAGTTCACCGATGTGCCGGGCAGCTACGTCAACGACCTGGTGATCACCCAACGGGCGGTCTACTTCACGGATTCCGCACGCCAGGTGCTCTACGTGGTGCCCCTCGGCCCAGGTGGCCGACTTCCGGCCCCCACCGCCGTCCGGGTGCTGCAACTCAGCGGTCCGGCCGCCACCCCCGACGTCTACCACAATGGGATCGTGGCGCTGCCGGACGGCGATCTGCTGGTCGCGCAGATGCTGTCCGGCCAGTTGGTGCGCGTCGACCCCCGTACCGGCGGGAGCCGACTCGTCGACCTCGGTGGCTACTCGGTGGAGCGCGCCGACGGGCTGGTGCTGCGCGGTCACACCCTCTACGTGATCCGGAACCTGACCAACGTCGTCGCAGTGGTCCGGATGAACGCCGGCTACACAGCCGGCGTGGTGCAGCGGGAGATCACCGGACCGCAGCTGCGGTCGCCGGCCACCGGCGACCTGCTCGGCTCCGCGTTGTACGTGGTGAACGGCCGGTTCGACGTGGAGCCCACGCCGAGCACCGACTACGACATCGTTCGGCTGCCGGCCTGACCCAGGCGGTCGGCGGCGATCCCTGTGGTCGCCGCCGACCGCGCCGGCCAGCTCAGAAGGCGGGCGGCGTCGAATCGAGGCAGATCTCGGCGCGTACCTTGCCGTCGTCCTCGCGCAGTTTCGCGCCACACTTCTGCAGGACCGCCACAGCGCCGATGTTGTCCGGGGTCGTCTCGGCCACCACTGCCCGCATGCCCGCCCGAGCGGCGGCGTTCAGCAGTTCCCGTAGGGCGGCCGCGCCGATTCCCTGCCCGCGCGCCGACCGTCCGAGCCACATCCCGGTCTCCACAGTCCGCGGCTCGTCACAGCGTGTCATCCGGACCATGCCCATCACCTCGCCGCCGACGAGGATGGCGTACATCTGCGAACCGGTCGGACCGTCCAGCCCGCCGAAGCTTGCCCGGTGGAATTCGCGGAACGCCTCGCGGCGGGCGAGCGACCAGCCGGCGGGTGCCTCGACCGGGGGCATCACATCACCCGGCTCCGCCTCCGCAGCCGCTACGGAGAGCAACGGCTCCAGGTTCCGTTCGTCCACCGGCTCCAGCCGGACCGCACCCGCCACGTGCCGCAGTCTGCCGCCCTCATCGGCCGAAGTCCACCCCATTGGCCATCCACTGGCGGTCCGGACAGCGGTACCGGCCGGTCGGGCGCATTGGGTGTTCCACATCACGCTCCGTTGTCACCCGACCGGGTGTCAACGGCCCAAACGCCTACCCGAACTCGCAGAACACCACCGAGGCGTCGTCGGTCGACTTGTGTCGGCGCAGTCGGTCGGGGTGGTCGCGCTCGGCGTCCCGCACCCGGTCGATCAACGCGCCCGGACCGTCGGCGCTCAGCAGGTCGAGCAGACCAGCCCAGTCGGTGAGCGCGAACTGCTCCACCGCGCTGGACGCGCCGTCACTGAGCAGCGCCGCCCGCCGTAGCGCCCCGGGACCATGCCGGGGCGCGGTCCCGGTGACCGCGTGGAAGGCCGCGTCCGGGTCGGAGGCCGCCACCCAGTAGCCGTGGGTGCGGTTCATCCGCTCCCGCTGGACGCTCACCGCGTGCCGGAACCGGGTGACCGGGTCCGCCGCGCCGCCCGGCACGATCGCCACGGTCTCCCGCAGCTCCGTCATCGCCGCGTCCAGCCGGTTGTCGGTGACCACGCTGACCTGCCCGCCGATGTCGAGGACGAGCGGGCTGTCGCAGAGCACCAGGTAGTCGACCTGGTCGCCGCAGTCCCGCAGCAGGCACACAGTGCTGGACGGGGTGCCCGGATGGTCGAGGTCGCACTGCCCGCCGTGGTCGGCGCGCACCGCGAGGATGGCCGCGGCCAGGTTGCTGGTGAGCCGGGCGGCCGGGCGTACCGCCTCGGCGACGCCGATCCGGGCCGCCAGGTGCCGGACGTACCACTCGGGCCCGTGCACGCAGCCGGTGTCGAAGCCGTCCGGCACCGTCGCGCCGTCCAGGACACCGACCAGCGGGCCGAACCGGAAGACCAGATCCTCGTTGACCGGCCGGCCCGGGGCCGGCGCGGACGCGGAGCGCACCCGCATCACCGGCGCCGGCCCCGGCACACCGGTCGAGTCAGCGCTGTCGAAGGTCGATGCCTCCTGGCGGGCCTGCTGTCCTCCACCGCTCTGGTTCGCCGTCATACCCCGCTCCCTCCCGGACCCCAAGGCCGCAAGCCCCCCAGGCCCGCCCCCGCCTACCCGCCTACCCGCCGAGCAAGCCTGCATGCGGCTGCGCCGCCGGACGCCGCGATCTTGCACTTCGTGCCCCGACAAAAGTTCGCGAAAGCCGCTAAAGGGCGACCGAAAGTGCAAGATCGCGAGGGGCGGGGCGGGGGCTCGGCGGGGGGGGCGGGGCGGGGCGGGGGGCTTCAGCGGCGGCGGTTGCGGGCGCGCGACGAGCGCAACCGGCGGAGCCGGCTGATCAGCACGGGGTCGGCGGCGAGGGCGGCCGGATTGTCCAGCAGGCCGTTGAGCAGCTGGTAGTACCGGGTCGAGGAGATCCCGAAGGTGTCCCGGACGGCCTGCTCCTTGGCACCGGCGTGCCGCCACCACTGCTGCTCGAAGGCGAGGATGGCCCGCTCCCGTTCGGTCAGCCCGGCTGTCGGACCGCTCGGCTCAACGCCCGCTCCATCGTCCGGTTCGGGATCACCTGTGGTCTCGATTGGCGGCACCGGCCGCGGAGTCGGGACCGCCGGCCCGACAGTGCCCTCGACATCACCTCGACGAGCGTCAGTGGACGGCTCGGGCGTGGCCGGGGCGGCGTCGGCGGACATGGCACTCAGCCTAGCCAGGGATGACCTGGGTCGCACCAGCCGGCGCGGCTGGCAGCGCCGGCGTCGCGGAAGGGTAGCCACAGGCGCTGCGCCCGACACCTTTGCTCTGCACCCACCCAGGCACCACCGCTTGGGGCCTCACTGTTGCTTCGGCGGGTGCAGAGCAAAGGACCCACGTGAGGCGGATGGTTGCGCCCACTAACGCACGAAGGCCCCCGGCCTGAGCCAGGGGCCTTCGCGTCGAGCATTGGGGTCAGGAGATGTCGCGGCGACGCATCGCCCAGAGCGCCGCCCCGAGGATCACCACCACCCCGACCGAGAGCAGGATCGAGGACTGCTGCCAGGTGATGTCCATCGTGGCCGGCTTGCACTCCCCGTAGTAGGTCGCGTTGCAGGAGTTCCAGTCCTGCAAGGTGACCGTCTTGGTCATCCAGGCCAGCGCGTAGGTCGGCAACAGCCAGGCCTCGGCGAACCGCACGCTCGCCATGGACAACAGGATGCCCAGGCCGAACTGGCCGACCACCATCACCGCCACCACGCCACCGAGGGCCATCGCGGTGTGCCGACCCAGCGAGGCGAGGGCGAAGCCGATGGTGGTGAGCACCAACACCAGCACCACACCGCGTACACCGGTCAGCAGGAACGACTGCCAGACCCCCGAGGTCATCTTCTCGGTGCTGCCCCGGAAGTTGGCGACCGCCCAGAACCCGGCGAACCACAGCACCGCGGCTGGAAGCGTCACCGCCAGGATGCCGGTGAGCAGCGCGGCCAGCTTGGTGAGCAGCACGGTGAGCCGCTTCGGCCGCCAGAGCAGCAGGTTCATCATGCCGCCGGTGCTCCACTCGGCGCCGACGAAGGACGCGCCGATGACGAACCCGACCAGGGCGAGGATCGCCGCGAACGGGATCAGGGTCTCGGCGAACGTCTCCTTGAAGTCGAACGTCGAGGGCAGGAACCAACTCGCCTCGATCTGGTCCCGGGACGGGGCCGTGATCACCGAGCAGTCGTCCGGGTACCGGCCGTCGGTCGCCGTGCCGGCCGTCTTGGCCTGCTCACACGCGGCGCGCTCCTGCTCGCTCCAGCGCACCTGCTCCTGGTACTGCTGGTCGGCCTGACGCTCGGCCTGGGCGAGCTGGCCGGCGTCGATCTTCTGGTTGGTGAAGAACACCCCGACCACCACCGCGGCCAGCACCAGCAGGCCGAGCAGTGTCATGTATCGGGTGAAACGCCGCTTGCTGAGCCGGCGCAGCTCGGTACGAAAGAGGCTCACGCGCCCCACCCTCCTCCGGTGGGGCCAGGCTGACCCGTCCCACCGACCTTCATGGACTCGTCGACCTGCCGGTGCTGCCCGGGTACCGGCGCGGTGGCGGTCAGTTCGAGGAAGACGCTCTCCAGGTCGACGGCGATCGGCGCCAACTCACTGACGTAGAGGTTCTTCTCGGCGAGCAGCCGGGTCACCGACGCCGGCTTGTCGACGCCGGCCAGCATCAGGTGGTCCGGGTGACCGGTGACCCGGATCCCGGCCTGGGTGAGCGTCTCGGTGGCCAGCGGCAGGTCGCTGACCGCCTCCAGCCGGATCCGGACCGCGCCGGACGAGTGCTGCGCGAGCACCTCGTCGACCGGTCCGAACGCGACCCGACGGCCGAGCGAGATGATGGTGACCGAGTCGCAGATCAGCTGGATCTCACCGAGGATGTGGCTGGACAGCACCACTGTCATTCCGGATTCGGCGAGGGTGCGCATCAGCGTGCGCATCTCCCGGATGCCGCCCGGGTCGAGGCCGTTGGCCGGCTCGTCGAGGATGAGCAGCTTCGGGTTCTTCAGCAGGGCCGAGGCCACGGCGAGCCGCTGCTTCATGCCCAACGAGTACGTCTTGACCCGCTCGCCGGACCGGTCGCGTAGCCCGACCAGTTCCAGCACCTCGTCGACCCGGACGGCCGGCACCTCGCCCGCCCCCGCGAGCAGGGACAGCGTGTCCCGGGCCGTGAAGTGCGGAAAGAACTGCGGGCTCTCCACGATCGCGCCGACCTGACCGGCGACAGTGGGCAGCGCGTCGGGTACCTCGTGCCCGAGCAGCGCCATCCGGCCGCCGTCGGGTCGGATCAGGCCGAGCAGGGTACGCAGCGTGGTGGTCTTGCCGGACCCGTTGGGGCCAAGGAAGCCGTGCACCTGCCCCGCGTCGACCCGCATGTCGAAGCCGTCGAGCGCGTTGCGGGTGCCGCGTCGACGACTCTTGTACGTCTTACGTAGACCTTCGATCTCCAGGACAGCTGGCAAGCTGCACCTCCCCCGATGGGTGGGCGTGACAGCCGACACCATACGCGGTATGCAGCGGCGCGCAATACGCGGTATGCATCGACGCGCCGATCGGGCTAGTTCATCGACGGAACGTGACCGCTCAGGCGCAGATGACCTGTACGCCGGCAGCGCGGAACGCGTCCACCACCTCCGGCGGGGCACCGGAGTCGGTCACCAGCGTCTCCACCCTCTCGACCGGGCAGATCCGGGCGAAGGCGTGACCGCCCAGCTTGGACGAGTCCGCGATGATGACCACGCGCTTGGCGCGGGCCACCATCAGGTTGTTCATCGCCGCCTCCCCTTCGTGGTGGGCGGCGGCGCCGAGCTGCGGGTCGATCGCGTCCACGCCGAGCAGGGCGATGTCCAGGGTGACCTCGCGCAGCAGCGCCCCGCCCAGCGGGCCGACCAGCTCGAACGACTTCGGGCGCACCACGCCGCCGGCCACCACCACCTTCATCCGGGATCGGACCAGCAGCTCGTTGGCGATGTTCAGCGCGTTCGTCACCACTGTGAGCTGGGCACCCTCGGCGCTGGTGTTCAGATCCGGTCGCACGGCGAGCGCCCTGGCCACCTCGGTGCTGGTGGTGCCGCCGTTCAGGCCCACCACTGTGCCCGGCGTGACGAGCGCGGCGGCCGCCGCCCCGATCCGCTGCTTCTCGGCCGAGTGCTTGGCCGTCTTGTAGCGCAGAGGCAGGTCGTACGACACGCCGTTGGCGACCGCGCCGCCCCGGGTCCTCGTGATCATTTGCTGCTGCGCGAGCTGGTCGAAGTCACGCCGGATGGTGGCCTGGGAGACGTCCAGCCGCTCGGCTGCCGCCTCGACGCTGACCCGGCCGTTGTCGGTCAGCATTTCGAGCAGGGCATTCCATCTGGCGTACCTGTCCACCGCGGGGGCCCTCCCAGCAACTGCACGGACGGTGATTGATTGCGTGCACACTAGTGCGCGAAACTAGGCTGGCGCAAAAGACTGACCTGCGCGATCGGTCGGCCGGTTGCCATGGTCACCTGCGTTCGCGCAGAATAACGCGCGAAATGCGGGTCTAACGAGCCGTATTGCGCACCGATCGGCCCTGCGAGGAGTTTCCCATGGCGTACGTGGACGCGGAGATCGCGAGCCAACCCGACTGCTGGCGGGAGGCGGCCGGGCTGGTCGAGGTGGTACGCGGTGACCTGCCGCGCCCCGGGGAGCGCGTCGCCGTCGTCGGTTGCGGCACGTCGTGGTTCATGGCGATGGCGTACGCGACCCGCCGCGAACAGGCCGGCCAGGGTGAGACCGACGCGTTCCAGGCCTCCGAGTTTCCCGCCGGCCGCCGCTACGACCGGCTGATCGCGATCACTCGTTCCGGCACCACCACCGAGGTGTTGGAGCTGCTCGCCGCGCTGCGCGGACGGACACCTACCACCGTCATCGTCGGTGATCCCACGTCCCCGGCGGTCGCGCTGGCCACGGCCACCGTGGCCCTGCCCTTCGCCGACGAACGGTCGGTGGTGCAGACCCGCTTCGCGACCACAGCGCTGGCCCTGCTCCGGGCCCAGCTCGGCGACCCGGTGACAGCGCTCGCCGCCGACGCCGAGGTGGCGGTGCGATCCCCGCTGCCGATCGACCCGGCCACCATCGGGCAGGTCACCTTCCTCGGTCGGGGGTGGACTGTCGGGCTGGCCCAGGAAGCGGCGCTGAAGTGCCGCGAGGCGGCCACGTTCTGGGCCGAGGCGTACCCGGCGATGGACTACCGGCACGGGCCCATCTCGGTCGCCGCGCCGGGCCGGCTGGTCTGGGCGTTCGGTGAGCTGCCCGACGGGCTACCCGAGGATGTGGCCGCCACCGGCGCGGCCTTCGTGCACAGCCGCACGCACGGCTGGCGCACGGTGCTGGGCAGCTGGTCCGCCGGCCGTACCCCGGTCGATCCGATGGCCGACCTCATCCTGGCCCAACGCTTCGCTGTCGCGCTGGCCACCAGCCGGGGCCTCGACCCGGACGCGCCCCGCCACCTCACCCGGTCCGTGGTGTTGGCGTGAGCGCAAGGAGTGAGCCGGGGTTGCGAGCCCCGCAGTCGCGAACCGAGATGGCGCCGTGAGCGACGACCGCGTTGTCGTTGCGCTGGACGTCGGCGGCACCGGCATGAAGTGCGCGCTGGTCCGACCGGACGGCGTCGTGGTGCGCACCGAGCGGCACCCCACCGACGCCGCCCGCGGCCCGGCCGCCGTGGTCGGCACCATCCTCGACGTGGCCGGTGGGCTGGCCGACAAGGCCCGCGCCGACGGGCTCACCCCGATCGCGGTCGGCATCGCCGTGCCCGGGGTGGTCGACGAGGCGCGTGGCGTCGCGGTCTGGTCGGCGAACGTGGGCTTCCGGGACGTACCCCTGCGGGACCTGACGGTGCGGCGGCTCGACCTGCCGACGGCGCTCGGCCACGACGTGCGCGTCGGTGGTCTCGCCGAGGCCCGCCTGGGTGCCGGCCGCGGCACCGGGCACGTGCTGTTCGTGGCCATCGGCACTGGCATCGCCGCCGCGCACGTCGTGGACGGCACGGCCGCGGTGGGGGCCCACGGTGCCGCCGGGGAGATCGGCCACATCCTGGTCCGGCCCGACGGTCCGCGCTGCGGCTGCGGCCGCCCCGGCTGCCTGGAGGCGGTCGCGTCAGCCGCCGCGATCGGCCGCCGCTACGCCGAACTCGCCGGCGACACCGCGGACGCCCCGGTGACGGCTGCCGAGGTGGCCGAACGGGCCGCGGCCGGCGAACCGCTCGCCGGCCAGGTCTGGCAGGAGGCGATCGAGGCGCTCGCCGATGGCCTCGCCAGCGGGCAGGCGCTGTTCGACGTGGCGACGATTGTGCTCGGCGGCGGCCTGGCCCAGGCCGGGGACCGGCTGCTGACCCCGCTGCGGGGGGCGCTGCACGAACGGATGACCTTCCACAGGGAGCCGCAACTAGTCGCGGCAGCCCTCGGCGACGAGGCCGGTTGTCTCGGTGCCGCTCTGCTCGCCCTGGACGCCGTGGGTGTCCGTGACCATCAGGAGAAGCGATGACCGTACGGGTGAACGGCCGAGTGGTGACCCCGACCGGAGTCGTCCGACAGGGCTGCGTCGAGTGGGACGGTGATCGGATCACAGCGGTGGCCGAGTATCCGTCGGTGCGCGACGGGCACTGGATCCTGCCCGGCTTCGTCGACATGCACACGCACGGCGGTGGCGGGCACACCTTCACCACGGGGGACGCCGACGAGGCCCGCAAGGCGGCCGACTTCCATCTCGCCCACGGCACCACCACGCTGCTGGCCAGCCTGGTCAGCGCGCCTTTTCCGCTGATGCGTACGGCCACCGAGGCGTTCGCCCCGTTGGTCGAGGAGGGCGTGTTGGCGGGGGTCCACTTCGAGGGCCCGTACCTGTCGGCGGCCCGCTGCGGCGCACAGAACCCGGAGTACCTGCGTGACCCGTCGACCGACGAGCTGACCGAGCTGATCGAGCTGGGCCGGGGCGCGATCCGGATGGTCACCCTCGCCCCGGAGCGTGACGGCGCGCTGGAGGCGATCAAGCTGCTCACCGCGCGGCGGGTGGTGGCCGCTGTGGGCCACACCGACGCCACGTACGAGCAGACCCGCGCCGCGGTCGCCGCCGGCGCCAGCGTCGGCACCCACCTGTTCAACGGGATGCGCCCGGTGCACCACCGCGAGCCGGGCCCGGTGGTGGCCCTGCTCGACGCGCCCACAGTGATCTGCGAGCTGGTAGCCGACGGGGTGCACCTGCACGACGGCATGCTGACCTACGTCACGGCGACAGCGGGGCCGGACCGGGCCGCGCTGGTCACCGACGCGATGGCCGCCGCCGGAATGCCCGACGGCGAGTACGAACTGGGCGGCCAGGCCGTCACCGTCGCCGACGGGGTGGCCCGACTCGCCCGCGACGGTGCTATCGCCGGCAGCACACTGACCATGGACGCCGCGCTGCGGCACGCGGTGAACGCCGGAATCCCGATCGCCGACGCCGCACGGATGGTGGCGACCACCCCGGCGCGGGCCATCGGCCTGGGCGACCGGGTCGGGTCCCTCCAGGTGGGCCTCCGCGCCGACCTGGTGGTGCTCGACGACGACCTCAACGTGGTGCGGGTGCTACGCGCAGGCTCCTGGGTGGAGTGACGCCCAGAAACCAGGCTGGGTCTCAGCTCAGGCTGGGGACCTCGACGCCGAGGACGGCCTGCTCGTCGGGGCGGTGCACCAGCACGTCGGACAGGTACGACTGGACCGCGTGGCGCATCCCGACGTCCCGACCGGCCTGCTCGGAGAGCAGCCACTTGTGCTCGATGATCTGGGCGAACAGCTCCTGCGGCTCCAGCTTGCGGCGCAGGTGCGCGGGGACGGCCCGGACCACCGGCTCGAAGACCTCGGTGAGCCAGCGGTGGGCGGCCTGCTGCTCGTCGATCAGGTCGCTCTCCGCGCGGTAGGCGTCCAGGTCGTTGAGCAGCTTGCGGGCCTGGTTCTCCTCGGCGTCCAGCCCGGTCAGCCGCAGCAGCCGGCGGGTGTGGTAGCCGGCGTCGACGACCTTCGGCCGGACCAGGAACCGCCCGTCGTCGATTGACGACATGGCCACCTCGGCGACGTCGAAGCCCAGCTCGTTGAGGCGGCGGATCCGGCCCTCGATGTCGTGCCGGGCCTCCCGCTCGATCGCCTGCTCATAGGTGATCTCGTGCCAGAGCCGCTCGTAGCGCTGCACGACCTCCTCGCAGACCACCTCCGGGTCGATGGACTCGTGCAGCAGGCCGGCGGCCTGCAGGTCCAGCGCCTCACCGAAGATGTTCACCCGGGCGATCTCCAGGTCCTCACCGCGTTGGCCGTTGGAGAGCTTGTTGTGCAGGGCACCCGTCTCCGCGTCCACCAGGTAGGCGGCGAAGGCGCCAGCGTCCCGCCGGAACAGCGTGTTCGACAGCGAGCAGTCGCCCCAGAAGAAGCCGGTCAGGTGCATTCGCACGATCAGGGCGGCGAGCGCATCGAGCAGCCTGCTCATCGTCTCCGGCCGAAGGGTGTGCGAGAAGAGCGCCCGGTACGGCAACGAGAACTGAAGGTGCCGCGTGATCAGCACCGATTCGAGCGGCTCCCCGTCCTCGGTCTGCCGGTCGGCGACGACAGCGACCGCCTCGACCGAGGGGAAGTCGATCCGCTCCAGGGCCCGGAGCAGGTCGTACTCCCGCTCGGCGATCCGCTCGCGGGTCTCCTTGAACGCGTACACGTAGTCGCCCAACCGGACGAACCGGACGATGTGCCGGGAGATGCCCTGCGGCAGCGCCACCAGGTGTTGGGCAGGCCACTCCTCCAGCGGTGTCGACCAGGGCAGGTCGAGCAGCGCCGGGTCCACGAGGGCAGACGTGATCCGCACGGGCACAAGCATGACTGGTCGCCCCCCGCATCCGCCCCTGATCGTGGTTGGGCCCACAGCGCCGCACACCCCGGCCTCGCGCCGGGCCGGTAGCGTGGTCGCGTGCTCAAACCCACAGCGGTACGACGTGACCTGCGGCTACGGCCCGTCCGCCCGGCCGGCTGGTGGTTCGACGCGCTCCTGCTGGTCGGTCTGGCCGGATTGACTGTGGCGCTCGCCGCCGAGCAGCTCTTCGGGTTGGACCGGTCGGTCGCCGACTGGGCCGACGGGCACCGGCCGGCCGCCGCGTACTGGGTCGCCCGGGTGCTGAACTTCCTGGGCCAGGGCACCCCGCTGACGTTGATCGCCGCCGGGCTGGGCGTGCTGCTGGCCGTCCGGCTGCGGTCGGTGCGGCCGATCCTGCCGCCGGTGGTCGCGTTCGTGCTGACCAACCTGACGATCGGCCCACTCAAGATCTGGACCGCGCGGGCGGCACCGAGCGCCAGCGTCAAGGAGCCGTTCCTGACGCCCGAGCAGACAGTGCCGCTGTTCCACGACGACCTGCCGGTGCGGTTCGCCCAGTCCTACCCGTCGGGGCACGTCGCCAACGCGATCGTCTGGTACGGGGTCATCGCGCTGCTGCTCGCCCCGCTGGCCCGCAGCTTCGGTCGTCAACTGCCGGCCCGGCTCGTCACGGTGATCCGCGTCGTGCCGCCGCTGGTCGTCCTCACCACCACCACGTACCTCGGCTGGCACTGGCTGACCGACTCGGTGGCGGGGCTGCTGCTGGGCCTGCTCCTGGACCGGCTGCTGCACCGGGCACCGTGGGACGGTGTGCCGCTCCCCGGCCGGTTACGCGAGTGGGACCGGCCGTTCACCTCGTACCCCTAGGTTCCAGTTCGTGGAGCAACTGGCGCGGCGGCTGGGCGTACCCGATGCGGTTGTCATCGGGTTGGGCTCGATGTTGGGCGCGGGCGTCTTCGTGGTCTTCGGCCCGGCGGTGGCGGCGGCCGGCGGTGCCGGCCTGCTGCCCGCGCTGGCGCTGGCCGGCTTTGTCGCCTTCTGCAACGCGACAAGCTCGGCGCGACTCGCTGCCCTCTACCCGGAGTCCGGCGGCACCTACGTCTACGGCCGGGAGCGCCTCGGGCCGTTCGCCGGGTTCCTGGCCGGTTGGGGCTTCGTTGTCGGCAAGACGGCGAGCTGCGCGGCGATGGCGTTGACCATCGGGGCGTACCTCTGGCCGGGCCAGGCCCGGCTGGTCGCCGTCGGCGCGGTGCTCGCGGTGATCGCGGTGAACCTGCGTGGCATCGGCAAGACCGCCACAGTGACCAGGGCGTTGGTCGCGCTGGTGCTGGTGGTGCTGGCAGTGGTCACGGTCGTTGGCCTGGTCGGTGGGCCGGTGGATCTGGGCCGGCTCGGCGAGCCCGGCGGTTCGGCGCGGGGCGTGCTCACCGCCGCCGGGCTGCTGTTCTTCGCCTTCGCCGGGTACGCCCGGATCGCCACACTCGGCGAGGAGGTCCGCGACCCGCAGCGGACCATCCCGCGCGCGGTGCCGCTGGCGCTCGGGGTGGTGCTCGTGATCTACCTGGTGCTGGCCGTGGTCGCGCTCGGTGTGCTCGGCGCCGACCGGCTGGCCGGTTCCGCCGCGCCCCTGGCCGACGTGGTGACCGCCGCCGGGCTGCCCGGCCTGGCGTGGGTGGTCCGCGCCGGTGCCACCATCGCCGTTGTCGGGGTGCTGCTGTCCCTGGTCGCCGGGGTCGGGCGGACCACCCTCGCCATGGCCCGCCGCCGTGACCTGCCCGGTGCGCTGGCCGCCGTGCACCCGGTGCACCAGGTGCCGCACCGCGCCGAGCTGGCGGTCGCCGCCGTGGTGATCGTGGTGGTGCTGCTCGGCGACGTACGCGACGCGATCGGCTTCTCCAGTTGCACTGTGCTGGTCTACTACGCGATCACCAACGCGGCTGCGCTCACACTGGGCCGGGACCCGGACCGGCGGTTGCCGGTCCGGGTGCTCGCCGGTCTGGGGCTGTTCGGTTGTCTGCTGTTGGCTGTCAACCTGCCACTGGGCAGCGTTCTCGCCGGCTTCGGTGTGCTCGCCGTCGGTGCCGCCTTCTACGCCCTGCGGGCCCGCCGCTGACCGTCAGCGGCTCAACCGCTGGTAGCGGCGCACGGCCAGCGGGGCGAACGTCGCGATCAGCAGCACCGGCCACAGCACCGCCAACAGCATCGCGTGCTCGGCCGGCCAGGAGTCGCCACCCAGGCCCGGGTTGCCGAACAGTTCGCGGATCGCCGCGACTGTCGCCGACAGCGGGTTCCACTCCGAGATCGTCCCGATGACCGGAGGCATCAGCTCCGGCGACACGAAGACGTTGGAGATCGCCGTGAACGGGAACGCCGCCGGGAAGACGATCACGCCGACCGTCTCCGGGTTGCGGACCAGCAACGCCAGGTAGATCCCGACCCAGGTGATCGCTATTCGCAGCAGCAGGAGGAGACCGACGGCGAGCACCGCCTTGCCGACGCCCTGTCGCCACTGCCACCCGACGAGCAGGCCACACACCAGCAGGGTGGACATCTCCAGCAGTGCGCGCAGCAGGTCGGCGGCGCTGCGACCGGTCATCAGGGCGGACCGTGCCATCGGCATCGACCGGAACCGGTCGACCACGCCCCGGCTGAGGTCCAGCGCCACGCCGGTCGCGGTGGCCCCCAGCCCGTACAGCATCGTCATCACGAAGACCCCGGGCAGCAGGAACTCGCGGTAGCTGCCGCCACCCGCCACCTGCATGCCGCTGCCGAACACGTACCCGAAGACCAGCACGAACATGATCGGCAGCGAGAAGTAGAGGATCAGCTCCTCCGGCGCGCGGACCACGTGGGTCATGTTCCGCCTGGTCATCGTCCAGCCGTCGGCGATCGCAGTGGTCATGCCATCTCCACAGTTCGTCCGGCCCCGACGGGCTCGCGGGCGTCGTCCGGCCGGTGCCCGGTCAGGTGCAGGAATGCCTCGTCCAACGTCGCGCGCCGCAGACCGATGTCCTCTACTGCGATCCCGGCGTCGTCCAGCGCGCGTACCACGTCGACGAGACCGGCGACGCGATCGAGCACCGGCACGCTGAGCCGTCGGACCTCGCTGTCGAGTTCGGGCTCCGCCCCGCAGATCGACGCGACGAGACGGGCCGCTCGGCTCAGCTCGGCCGCGTCGCGGACCACCACCTCGATCCGGTCGCCGCCGGTCATCGCCTTCAGCTGGTCCGGTGAGCCCTCCGCCACCACCCGACCGGCGTCGATCACCGAGATCCGATCGGCGAGCTGATCGGCCTCCTCCAGGTACTGCGTGGTGAGCAGCACAGTCGTCCCGTCCCGCACCAGACCACGGACCAGGTCCCAGACCTGGTTGCGGCTGCGCGGGTCCAGGCCGGTCGTCGGCTCGTCCAGGAACAGCACCCGCGGCGTACGGATCAGGCTGGCGGCGAGGTCCAATCGGCGGCGCATCCCACCCGAGTACTCACCGGCGGACCGGCTCGCCGCCTCGTCGAGCCCGAACCGTTCCAGCAGTTCACCGGCGCGTCGGCGGGCCTCCCGTCGGCCGAGCCGGAACAGCCGGCCGAACAGCTCCAGGTTCTGCCGGCCGCTGAGGATCTCGTCGACAGCCGCGTACTGCCCGGTCAGCCCGATCCGGGCACGCACCTCTTCCGGCCGGCGCAGCACGTCGTACCCGGCCACTGTGGCCCGTCCCGTGTCGAAGCGCAGCAGCGTGGTGAGGATCCGTACGGCAGTCGTCTTGCCCGCGCCGTTCGGTCCCAGCAGTCCGTGGACAGTGCCGGGCGGCACTGTCAGGTCGAACGTGTCGAGCGCGCGGGTCGGGCCGTACCGCTTGCCCAGACCCTCGGCGACCACCTCGAATGTCGTCATGCCCCCACGGTGCGGCCGGGCGCTGACGGGTCACGCACCGTCCGCTGACGGCGGCGCACCGACCTTCTCCGCCTCGGCGATCTCCTTCAGGACGAGAACGATCTCCGCACGGGCGGCGTCGCCGACGTACCAGCCGGTGAGGCCGCCGGTCAGCGCCTCCTCGCAGAACCGCCTCGCGGCGGCCAGGTCCCCGCGCACGCGGGCCACCTGGGCGAGACCGAGCCGGGCGCTGGCCACGAACTCGGGCGCGCCGCTGCGCTGCGCGAGGAGCAGCGCACCGTCGAAGTCGTCGTGCGCCGCCGCGAGGTCACCGGCGCGCAGCCTTACCTCGCCCCGGGTACGCAGCATGTCGGCCTGGTCGACGGCCGACCCGAGGGCCTCGACCAGTCCCATGGCCTCATCCATGTGGGCACCCGCCGTCTCCGGATCGCCCTGCCAGGCGGCCAGTTCGCCGAGCGCACCGAGCGTGATCATGGTGCCCCACCGGTCCCCGGTGCTGCGGAAGCCGTCGAGCGCGGTGACCAGCGCGGCCCGGGCCCGGTCCCACTGGCCGCTCCACATCAGCGCCGAGCCGCTGCCCATCGCGCCGAGCGCGTTGATCCACGGATCCGGGCCGACCAGTCGTCGCAGCTCCCCCATCAGCTCGTCGACATCCTCGGCACCGCCGGACGGCGGCCCGGTCGAGATCCCCGACAGGTACAGCAGGAACGGCTGTCGGGGTGCCCGGTCCAGACTACGGATCACGGACCGCTGCGTCCCGAGGGAAGGCAGCGGGCCGGAGCCGGCTAGCGAGGCGTTGTAGACGCAGAGGGCGAACTCCTCACCCATCCCCGGCGGCGCGTCGGTGCCGAGCAGGTCGAGGACGTCCGCGGCGAGCCGCGCCCCCTCCCCGCGCATGCCGCGCAGCCACCAGTAGAACGACAGGGCCGCGACCATTCCGGCCGCGTCGGACGCGTCACCGGCGGCGGTGGCCCGGCGCAACGCCGCGTGCAGGTTGTCCCGCTCCGCGTCGAGCCGTCGCAGCCAGTGCAGTTGCTCCGCGCAGCGGAGGTGGTCGCTGGCGGTCCAGGCGAACTCCAGGAAGTACGCGGTGTGCGCGCACCGGAGCTGGTCGGCCTCGCCGGCCTCGGCGAGCCGCTCGGCGCAGAAGGCCCGAACCGTTTCGAGCATCCGATACCGGCCACCGGTCATCTCCACGAAGGACTTGTCGACCAGCCCGGTGAGCGCGTCGACGAACTCGGCGGTGGGCAGGCCGCATACGCGCTCGGCCGCTTCCAGCGTGGCCCCACCGGCGAAGACTGTCAGCCGCCGGGCCACTTTCCGTTCGGCGTCGTCGAGCAGATCCCAACTCCACTCCACGACGGCCCGCAGGGTGCGGTGTCGCGGCGACGCGGCCCGGTTGCCAGTCGACAACAGCCGAAACCGGTCGTCGAGGCGGGCGGCCACCTCGGCGACGGACAGCGCCCGCAGCCGCGCGGCGGCCAACTCGATGGCCAGCGGCAGCCCGTCCAGGCTGCGACAGATCCGCAACACCATCTCGACGTTGACCGGCGTGACGGTGAAGTCGGGCGCGACGTCGACGGCCCGCTGGACGAAGAGGCCGACCGCCGCGTACTCGTCGGCATCCAGCGCGGACGCGCCGAGCGGTGGCACTGCGAGCCCGGACAGCGGGCACAACGCCTCACCGGCGAGCCCCAGCGGCTCCCGACTCGTGGCCAGGACGCGCAACGCCGGGCACGCGCTCAGCAACCGGGCCGCCAGCCGGGCCGCGTCGACGAGAACGTGCTCACAGTTGTCGAGCACCAGCAGCAGTCGCCGCTCGGCGAGCGCCTCCACCAGCCGGTCGGTGGTCTGCCAGGCCGCCTCGGCCGGGGCGCGCAGGCCCGCGTCACGCAGGCCGAGCGCGCTCAGCACCGCCTGCGGAACGTCGGAACCATCGGCCAGCCCGGCCAGCTCGACGAAACGGACCTCCCCGTCGACCCGGCCCGCCGCCTCGATCGCCAGGCGTGTCTTGCCCGCGCCCCCGGGGCCGGTGAGGGTGACGAGCCGCCGCTCGCCGAGCAGGTCGCCGACGCGCTTGAGTTCCTCCTCCCGCCCGACGAAGGTGGTGAGTTGACTCGGCAGCACCGCCTCGGCAGGCCCGCGTTCCGCACCGCGCAGCACCGCGAGGTGGATCGCGGCCAGCTCCGCCGACGGGTCGACGCCGAGCTGCTCGGCCAGCGTGTGCCGGGCGTCCTCGAACTCGGCCAGCGCCTCCGCCGGCCGACCCAACGCGGCCAGGGCACGCATGAGCTGGCCCCGCGAGCGCTCCCGCAGGGGATGCGCGACGACCAACTCCCGCAACTCCGCGATCAGCGCGCTCTGTGCGCCCAACGCCAGGTCCGCCTCGACGCGATCCTCGATGGCGGCCAGCCGTAGCTCTTCCAACCGGGCCGCCTGCGCTGGCGCGCCGGCAGCGCCGATGGCATCGGCGAGGGCGGGACCACGCCACAGCTCCAGCGCCTCGCGCAACACCGTCGCCGCCCGGGGCCAGTCGCCGTCGGCGAGCGCACGGCGTCCCGCCTCGGCGAGCCGTTCAAACCGGTACGCGTCGACATCGTCGGGATCCACAGCCAGGCGATAACCGGCAGTGTGGAACTCGACCGGGTCGTGCCCCGCGGGCAGGGCATTGCGCAGCCGCGACACCTGGGACTGGAGCGCGTTGGCCGCACCCCGGGGCGGATGCTCCCCGTACAGGCCGTCGATCAGGCGGTCCGCGGAGACCACCCGGCCCGCATCGAGCAGGAGGAGCGCCAGCAGTGCGCGCAGCCGCGGACCGCCCACGGGCATCTCTCGCCCGTCGGCCAGCACGACCTGGGTAGGCCCCAGGATGCGGAAACGCATGCCATGGATTGTCGCCCACCGCCGGCCGGTTCTGGCCGCGCCGGTGGCCTCAGCTCACCTCGCCGGGCCCGTCATGCCGGCGGGTCAGCTCCAGTCCTTCGGGTTGACCACCGTTTGTCGTCGAGGGCACTTCCCCGGCGGGCGGAACGGGATGTGCCGCGCCAACTCCGGAACCCGTCTGGCCCGGCACCGGCGGAGACGCCGCCGCTGGGGCGGGCACTCCCCCGTGGACCGACCCGGCCGGCCGAGGGATCGGGTGGGCCGGCGGGGCGCACTGCCGGGTCAGCCAGTCCAACCCGCGCCGCCGGGCGACGACTGTCAACCGGTCACCGGCGAAGATCACCTGCCGGGGATCGAGGTCCTTCCACCAGATCGTCTTCGCGCCGCCCGCCGGGGTGCGGGCGATCAACCGGACCTGCCCGTCCCGGTTGACCACGTCCAGCGGTCGACCGTCCAGCTCGGAGCCGGCGGCGACCGGCACCTCGGCGACCGGCAACGCGTGCCGGTCGACAGGGATCGTGGTGATCACGGCGCGTTCGGTGAGCGCCCCGATGAAGGCCGGGGCTGCCAGGTAGGAGACCGAGCGGGACACGCCGAGCGCGAAGGTCTCCTCCACCCGTTCGGCGAAGTCGCCGTCGAAGAACCGAAGCACCACGCGCAGGTCGGCGCGGAGGTCGCGGGCAGCGAGCGCCGCCTCCAGGTTGGCCACGTCGTCGGTGGACGCCACCACCAGCGCCTGGCAGTCGGCCACGGAGGCGGCGACAAGTGTCTCCGGCAACGCGGCGTCGCCGACGATCAGCGGCACCTCCAGTTGGCGGGCCAGCGCGGCGCCGCGCGGCTCCGGATCCTTGTCGATCGCCACCACCTCGACGTCGTACTCGCGTAGCTGCGCCATCACCCGGGTGCCGACATTGCCCAGCCCGATCACCACCACGTGCCCGACCCGAGCGGGTTGCAGGCGGCCGGTGTGCAGGGCCAGCCGGGCGTTGACGATGCCGTCCACCACCACGGCGGTGATCAGTGGGATCAGCGCCAACCCGGCCAGGTTGAGCACCACCTGCATGATCTGGGCGTCCGCCGCCTTTGTGGTGTCCGGGTCGGCGCCGCTGAGCGTGGTGACAAGCGTCAGGTACAACGCCTCCAGCGGGGAGACGTCCTCGGCCCGGGAGATCAGCGTCCCCAGCACCGCGATCAGCGCCAGCACCGCCATCACCGCGATGCCGATCTTGCGGGTGGCGAAGCCGCGTACCGCTCCCAGCACCACAGCTACCGGACGACGCCGCCGACGTGCCCGGACCAACCGGCGGGCGGCGACCTCGGTGCCCGGCGGCTGACCTGTCGCCTCGGCGAGCACCAGGTCGGCGCCGGCCTGCTCGGCCGGCAGCAGCTCCACCCCCTGCGCCTCGCTGAGGTGCGCCAACGCGCAGACCACGTCCTGCGGTCGGACGTCGGCCCGCCGCGCCACCCGCAGCGTCTTGTCCCGGTGCTGGAAGGAACTCGGGTCGACCTCGTTGAGCGCGGCGGCCACGAAGGCCGGCGCGGCCATCTCGGCGTCGGAGAGCACCTCGACAGGGGCCTTGAGCAGCTTGCGTACGCCGTCGGCGAGGGTGCCGTTGAACATCCGCAGCACCTGGCGGACCCGATGGTCGACGGCCTGGGCGCAGAGGGCGGCGTGCAGGTTGCCCACGTCGTCCTGGTGCAACAGGGCCAGCCCGGTCGCGCCGGCCAGACCGGCGGCCTCGAAGGTGGCCACGTCCAGTCGGTCCGAGCGGACCACCCGGACGCCGCGCAGCCCGGCCACGTCCGGCCCGTTGCTGCGGTAACGCTCCGGCACCACGACTGTCACCCGAGCCCCACCGGCCGGCAGCTCGGATTCGAGCATCGCCCGGGCCACGTAGTAGGCGAGCGCGTCCTTGCCACAGATCACGTAGTGCGGGCGCGGATCACCGGCGGATCGCAGCCGCCAGTTCCACTCGACCGCCCGTCGCGCCCGGTCCCGCCACGGCTCCGCCATGCCCGGATCGTAATCAGCACGGCCACGGTGGGCGACCCCGTCCGGATCATCCCGTGGCCAGGTATGTCCGCCCCGGCGACGGGTAGAGCAGCGACATGCAGACGTTCCTCCCGTACCCGGGCTTTCTGGCCAGCGCCCGCACGCTGGACCAGAAGCGGCTCGGCAAGCAACGGGTGGAGGCCATCCAGGTGCTGCGTGGACTCACCCGACCCGGGTACGGCTGGCGCAACCACCCGGCGGTGAAGATGTGGGCCGGGTACGAGGAGGCGCTCGTCCGCTACGGGCTGGACATGTGCGCGGTCTGGACGGAACCGGGGCGGGCCGACACCTGCGCCACCACGATGACAGTCGACCTCGCCGCCGCCTGCGGGGCCGGCGTGATCCGAACCCAGGACGAGCTGGCCCGAGCCGGTGAGCTGCCACCGTGGCTGGGCCGCGACGACCTGCACCTGAGTCACCGCTCGTCGCTGCTGCGCAAGGACCCGACGCACTACCGCCCGCTGTTCGGCGACGACGTGCCGGAGGATCTGGAGTACGTCTGGCCGGCCTCCGACCGCCCCCGCCGTTGCTTACCGGCCGACTGAGCTGAGGTGGGGCAGACTGGGTCCATGGCGCTGTCGCAAGTGGTAGGTCGACTGATCGGCGTACGGCAGCACCAGGTGGACCCGGGCGGCGGTGGCGCCGACCGCGTGCCGCGACCGACCACGGCGCTGGTGGTGGGCGGCGGCATCGCCGGGATGTCGGCGGCGGTGGTGTTGGCCGAGCGGGGTGTGGCGGTCACGGTGCTGGAGGCGGCACCCACGCTCGGTGGTCGACTGGGTGCCTGGCCGGAGGCGCTCGCCGACGGTCATCAGCAGAACGAGCACGGCTTCCACGCGTTCTTCCGGCAGTACTACAACTGGCGGTCCATCCTCCGCCGGATCGACACTGATCTGGGTTTCCTCAAGCCGATTCCTGGCTATCCGATTCTCAGCGAGCAGTGGCCGACCGAGGAGTTCGGCAGGTTGCCGCCCGCACCGCCGGCGAACCTGCTGGCTCTGCTGCTGCGCAGCCCCAGCCTGCGCCTGGCCGACCTGCGACTGATGGACCGGGACGCGGCGCTGCCGCTGCTCAGCTACGACCCGGTGCGCACCTACGCCGACCTGGACGACACCACAGCCGACGAGTTGCTGGCGTCGCTGCGACTGCCGGACCGGGCGCGGGCGATGCTGTTCGAGGTCTTCTCGCACTCGTTCTTCAACCACGAGGCGGAGATGTCGGCCGCCGAGATGGTCGCCCAGTTCCACTTCTATCTACTCGGCAACCCGGAAGGGCTGGCCTTCGACTGCCCCGACGAGGACTACGCCACGGCGATCTGGGAGCCGCTGACCCGGCACGTGGAGAAGCACGGCGGCCGGGTCCTCACCAACTGCGCCGCCACCGGAGTGCACAGCGACGCCGAGGGCTGGCGGGTGACGACCACCGACGGCGGCAGCCATCCGGCGGGTCACGTCGTGCTCGCCGTCGACCCGCCGGCGCTCGCCGCGCTGGTGGCGGCCTCCCCGGACCTGGCCGGGCAGGCACCCGAGCTGGCGGCACGGATGCCGGCCTTCGGCACCCCCGGCCCGCCGTACGCTGTGGCGCGGTACTGGTGTGACGGGGACGTGGCCGCCGAGCGGGCGGTGTTCAGCGGCGTGTCCCGTCAGCCCACTCTGGATTCGGTGACGCTCTACCACCGGTTGGAGAACGAGCCGCGGCGCTGGGCACAGCAGACCGGCGGGTCGGTCGTCGAGCTGCACGCGTACGCCTGCGAGCCCGGCGTGCCGGCCGAGGAGCTGGCCGAGCGGATGCGCCGTGAGCTGGTCGCGCTCTGGCCGGAGGCCGGCGACCTGCGGGTCCGCGAGCTGCGGGCCCGGGTGGAGGCGCAGGCGCCGGCGTTCACGCCGGGCAGCCACGCCTGGCGACCGGGGGTACGCACCGACGCGAACGGCATCTACCTGGCCGGCGACGGCATCGCCACGGACTTCCCGAGCGCGTTGATGGAACGCTCGGCCGCCACCGGCATCATCGCCGCGAACCACATCCTGCGCGCCGAGGGTGGCGCGGCCGAGCCGGTGCGCTCGATCCGACCGCGTGGGCTGCTGGCCGGCCGCACCAGGCCAAATCGACAAAACACAACATAAGCCACCGTACGCTGCCGTACGCTCGAATGATCAACCGTCGATCGGCCGGGCGGGAGGGCAGCGGGAGATGTCACCACTGCACCGCGCCGGCGCGGAGAACGGTTCGTCCCTCGACGAGATCGGCCGCGACGACGCGTACCCGCTGATCCACGACGAGCGCGCCTGCATCGTCACCGCACTGCGGCTGGGCTGGTGGATGGCGGACGCCTACCACCACGGACAACACGCGGAGCCCCGCGCCTTCGTCGAGGCCCGCCCTGCCGTACCGCCGGCCAAGCTCTCCAACCTCACCGAGATGTCCGCCCACCGTCGGATGCGGATGTACCTCGACGGGGTGGACGTCGCCCTGGCCCAGATCGCCGACCTCACCCGGCACACCGGGCCGGTACCCGACACGTCGGCCGCCCGAGCCCTGCTCCCAGACCTGGGCCAGCCCGAACCCGCCGATCCGGTGCCGCTGCTGCTCGCCCTCGACGACCTCAACGTGGAGGTGCTGCGCTGGGCGATGGCCGCCAACCACCGGGTCGGGCTGGCCTACCGACTGGGCCGATCAGTGGCCGACACCGTCCGAGCCGGCGACGTCACGCAGTTGCTGCGACAGTTCGGCGGCCGGCAGGTCCAGATCAGCCGATGGCTGGACGAGCTGGCCAGCGTGTTGCCGCCGTACTCGGCAGCAGTGGTGCGCCGCTCGATGGCCGCCTGGGCGAGCGCTGTCGACAGCGCCGGCCACGGGGACCCGACCGAACCGACGCCCGCCACCCTGAGCCGGGCGCTGCGCGGTCAGGGTGACCTCTGGCGCGACGTGCTCACCGGCGGCCTGCACCCGCGCGACCTGCTCGACGAGGAGGACTACGCGGTGATCGCCAGGAACCTGATCATCCGGGACCGGCGACTGGTGGCGCAGGCGGCCCGGGGCATCTTCTGGCCGGTGCTCGTACCCCTGCTGCTTGTGCTCTTCGCTGTCGTCGGGGTGAGTGCCGCCGCTGCCGCCGGCTCACCGACCACCCGGGCAACCGTCGCCCTGGTGGGCCTCGGCGCCGGGCTGGCAGCGATCTGGCGGTCGGTCTCCGGGCCCGCCCTCGCGGTAGCCGGTGAGGTCAACCGGCCGTTGCTGGACAGCGAACTCACCGCGCGGATGGCCCTGCGGCTGAACCGTCCGCTGACCACGGCCCAGGTCTCGGCGAAGGCAGCTCCCCGCACCCGCCGCCAGCGGCGTCCCGAGGAGACCGGCCGATCGAAATACGTTGCCCGGGTATCCCGGGTCGACCTACCGTGAGCGCGCACTGTCAACCACCACCGCGGGAGCAACACATGACGATGTCGCACGTCACCACCGTGCCGTCGACGCTGCCCGGTGACGGTTGCCGAGCGGAAGGTCCCCGGGCGGGCCGGCCCGACTGACGCGTACCCGTACGCGCTGAGCCGCCCCGTCCGACAGCTGGACCGGGCGGCTTCCTGCTGTCCGCCACCAACCGGAAAGGAGTCCCGGTGGACGCCGTCCTCGTCATCAACGCCGACCTCGGCCCGCTGCACCGGGTCACCGTTCAACACGCTGTCCGCATGCTCTGCCGTCGGGTGGCCGAGATCCACGAGGCCGAGCCGGACCGGGTGATCGGGGTCTTCCCGATGCCCCGGGTGGTGCGGCTGGTCCGCTTCGTGGTCACCCGGTGGAGGTTCAACTCCGGGCCGGCCTGGTCGCGCGCCGGCGTGCTGCGCCGCGACGACAGGTGCTGCGCGTACTGCGGCGGCCCGGCCTCCACCATCGACCACATCCTGCCCCGCTCGCGCGGCGGCCGGAACACCTGGCGGAACACCACCGCCGCCTGCTACGCCTGCAACCAGCGCAAGGGGGACCGGACGCCGGCGGAGGCGGGCATGCCGCTGCGCCGTGAACCGGTGAACCCGGGCTGGGCGGCGCTGACCGGGCGGTGACGGACCGGCCGGCGGGAACGGGGGGCCGCGTCCCGGGTACGTCCCGGGCGCGGCACCCGCCGGCCCCCGATCAGGAAGCGCGTTCCTTGACCTTCGACTTCAGCTGGCCACTGGGGCACTGCACCCGGATCTCGCTGCGGTGCTCCGCGGAGGTCAGCTCGACCACTATCTGCTTGGCCGGCCCCGGGTCGTACGCCTCGACCCGGAAATCGGGCGCAAGCACCACAGTGAGCACCTCGACCGACTTTCCCACGCAGCGAGCGGTGACAGTCCCGCCGCGCGCGTCGACGGGGACACCGGCGGCAGCCGTGGGAGTCGGCGCGGCAGTGGTCGGGATCGGGCCGGAAGTCGCTGTCGTCGGGCCCGGGAGCACCGTCCCGCGCGGACCGGTCGGAGGGATGATCCGGGTAGCGGACGGTGTGTGAGTGGTCGGCGGCACGGCGGACGGTCCGGGATCGGCCGGCTCCTCGATACGGGGCATCCCCACGGTGGTGGTGCCCGGGCCGCTGCCGGTCGGCGCGGCGCTCTGCCCCCGTTGACGATTGCTGAAGTCACCGAGCGAGCCGGCGAGCGCCACAGCGGCGATCACCGCTCCGCCGACAGTCAGAATGGCTCGCCCCCGACGCCACGGCCCGCGCCTCACCCGCGCCGCCGATTCGCCGCTCGGCGCGCCCCCGGCCTGCCCGGCCCCGGCCTGCTCGGTGCCAGCCTGCTCGGTGCCAGCCTGCTCGGTGCCGGCCTGCCCGGCAGTTGTTGCGGCACCGGTCTGCTCGGTGACGTTTGCCGCCGGGGCAGCGGCAACGGCAGCCGCCTCGGGGGCGGCCCCGCTCGCGGCGGCGAGCAATATGCGGGCCGCGTCCGCGGCCGACGGCCGGTCGGCCGGGTCGCCGGCCAGGCACCAGCGGTAGAGCCGGTGCACCTCGGGCGGTACACCGTCGATCGGGGGCAGCGGGTCCGGCTCGACGTGCGTGTGCGCGCGGAACATGGCGGTCCGCGCCTCGGCAGGCCACGGCAACCGGCTGGTGAGCACCCGGTACAGCAGCAGGCCGAGGGCGTACACGTCGCTGGCCGGCAGCACCTCGCCGGCCTGCAACCGCTCCGGCGCCAGGTACGCCGGCGTGCCCAGCAGCCGCCCCTCGAAGTCGATCTCCGGCGCTCCGGCGGCAGCCGCGATGCCGAAGTCGAGCACCTTCGCGCCGGTCGGCGTGAGCATCACATTGCTCGGCTTGATGTCACGGTGCACCAACCCCTGCTCATGCGCGGCGGCGAGGGCAGAGGCCACCTCCGCGCACACCCGTAGACCCGCGCGCGGCGGCAACGGCCCGGCCACCAACCGGTGTTCGAGGGTGTGACCGCCGAGCAACTCCATCACCACGAACGGAACCTGGACACCGTCCAGCGCCGACTCGCCGTAGTCGTAGACGCTTGTGACGTGGGGATGCGACAGCCGGGCCGCGGCCTTTGCCTCGCCTCGGATCCGCTGTGGGGCGTTGGTGTCCGAAGTGACCAGCACCTTCACCGCCACGTCCCGTTCGAGCACCTCGTCGTACGCCCGATGCACCGCCGACATGCCACCACTGCCGAGGCGCTCCAGGAGCCGATAGCGGCCCGCAAGCAACTGATCACGCTGCACGACGGACAGCCTGCCGTACCGGCCTGAGGATCGGGTACCCGGGATCGAAATCTCGCGATGAGTGGGACCGGCGTGCGGCTACCGTCCGCCCAGATCCGGGTGGTCTCGCAGGAACGCCTCGCCCCGGCGGGCGTTTCGCAGGACCGACACGCTCAGCACCGTCCAGATCAGCAGCAGCAACCCGCCGATCACCGCGAAGAACGGCGCGAACCCCAGGAATGCCTGACCGACGCTCGTCATCGCCAACCCGGCGACCAGCACTACAAACCAGCGCTGGTCGCTGAACTGTCGGGCGGTCTCCACGAGGAGGGCCGGGTCTTCGTCGGCCTCGGGCGTGCCGCGTCGAACCTGCCGCGCCAGCCGTCGACGGTGCGGCTCTGCGGTGAAGTCACCATCTCCATGAAGGCCCCCGCCCCTGGTTGGTCCCGGGATACCCATCGATGGTCGTACGACAAACGCAATCAGCTGTCTCGCCCCCGGGTCCCCGCGTTGTCATGGCACCCGCGGAGGTCGAGGCGCTCAGTCGTCGGTCGGTGGCCGCCAGGCGAAGCGAGGTTGTCGGCGTTCGGCGATCGCCGCCACCCCCTCCCGGGCCTCACCGGTCGTCGTCACCTTCCGGTGCCACCAGGCGATCCGCGCGGCCTCGGCGCGCTCGTCGATGATCTCTTTCGCGGCGGCGATGCTCAGCGGGGATCGCTGGGCGATCGTCGCGGTCAGTTCGTCCACCCGTCCGGCGAGCCGGTCGGCCGGCAGCAGCTCGTCGACCAAGCCGATCCGCAGGGCGCGCTCGGCGTCTATCAGCTCGGCGGTGAACAGCAGAAGCTTGGCGGCGGACGGGCCGACCAGCCGGGCCAGTCGGCGCGTCGTCGGTGCCGGATAGACCAGCCCGAGGCGGGCCGGCGGTACGCCGAAACGGGCGTCGTCGGCAGCGATCCGCAGGTCGCAGGCGACCGCGAGTTGAGCCCCACCGCCGACGCAGGCACCCCGGATGGCCGCGATTGTCGGCTTGGCGAACCGGGCCAGCCGTTCCTCGGCGGCCACCGCGATGCTGGCGTCACCGGCGTCCAGCAACTCGGCCAGGTCACCGAGGTCGGCACCCGCGCAGAAGGCGTCACCGGCGCCGGTCAGCACCAACGCCCGTACGTCGGGGTCGGGCTCCAGCCGGTCGAGCAGTTCGGGGAGCTGACGCCACATGGCAGTGGTCATCGCGTTGCGCCGCGCCGGGTTGCTGATGACAACTGTGGCGACCGGCCCGGTCACCTCGACCGTCAACTCCGCGTCCGACACGTCCGCTCCTTTCCCGCGCCACCTGGAGCGACGCCGCCGATCTGGCCGTCGACGCCGCGCGCCGGTGCGGCGACCATAGCGAAGACGACCGGTCGGATCCGGCGCGGGCGCGGCCGGGGGAACCACCGGTTGGGCTCGCGCGTCCGACGGAGATGAGACCCGCATCGACGACAGTCGTCACGGCCGCGCTCCTGGGCGCACTCCTGACCGGTTGCACCAGCGTCGACCGAGCCCCCACCACCACCCCTGCCGAGCCCTCGGCCACCACAGCTACCGGCCCGGCCGCCCCGGCCACCGGCACCGCGCAGCCGACCACCGCCCCCAGTGTCAGCGCCGGGGCCAGCGGTGTGGCCCCCCGAGTGGCGTTGCGAATCTCCGGCGGCTTCGCTGGGCGCGGGGACTCCATCGTCGTCGAGCCGGACGGTCAGTGGACAGTGACGGACCGGGCCGGCAGCCGCCGCAACGGCCGGCTGACCCCTGCCGATCAGGGCATCCTGGCGGGGCTGGCCGCCGACTCCAGGCTCGCCACCGAGGCGCGACGGCCGACCACAGCGACCAACTGCTCGGACGCGATGCACTACCGCCTCACCGTGGCCAGCAACGACACCGGGTACGCCGACTGCCCGGCCGACGGGACCCCGCCGCCGGCCACCCAGGCGGTGGTCAAGCTGCTCCTGAGGGCCACCGGCTCCTACGTCAGATAGTCCGGGGGCAGGCCGGTGGCCCGCAGCTCCGGCGGTAGGTGGGCCACGTCGTTGACGGCGAGCAGATTCGGCGGGCCGCCCGCGCTGTACCGGATGACGGTCAGCCCGGCGTTGTGCGAGTTGAAACCCAACCACCGCCACTCCGGCGCGTCGAGGGCGTGCCGCACCAGCCAGGCGATCAGGAAGCTGTGCGTCACGACCAGCTCGCGGACCGGTTCGCCGCCGGCTGGACCCTCGGCGACCGGGCCCGCGAACCGCCGCACCGCGTCCGCCGTCACTCGCGGCCCGTCGACCCGCTCGGCCGCCGAGAACTGGGTCAGAAATTCGGCGTACGCGGGCGGCAGGCCAGCCGGATCCGTGTCGTGTGGAAGGTGGTCACCGGCCAGCTCCGTCTCGTACACCGGAACGTCGGGCAGCGACTTGGCGACCAGCTCGGCGGTCTGCGCGGCCCGGCGCAGCGGCCCGTGGTGGACGGCGGCGAACCGCCGGGCCCGTAGGCGTTCGCCCAGCAGGGTGGCCTGCCGTCGGCCGCGCTCCGACAGGCCGGTGTCCGGTTCGCCGGCATCGGGCCCACTCGGCTCGGAGAGATCCTGCTCGGCGTGTCGGGTCAGGTACAGCAACCGGGTCACCATGATCCCCACCTCAACACACCGGGAGGTACGAGTTCGACCCGCACCTCCCGGTCCTGCGGCAGTCGGCTCAGTCGACCCGGCCGGACACCGCCCGTACCACGGGAAACGCCGCGGCCTGGCTCATCGCCCGCCCCAGGGCCTGTTTCATAAGGGCGGTCGAGCCGAGGCGGAGTCCGGGCGGCGACCCGGCAAGGCGCGGTTTTGTCCGGATACCGGTGTTGTATCCGGACGAAACCGCAACGCCGCCGGTCGTCGTCCGGGCCCGCCGCAGGCCGGCCAGTTCTTGTGAAACAGGCCCTACGCCCGGGGGAACATCTGGCCGATGCGGATCCGGTTGCCGAACGGGTCCCGGATGCCGAAGTCGATCCCGTACGGGCGTTCGGTCGGCTCGTCGGTGATCTCGACGCCCTTGGCCACAAGATCCTCGTGCGTCTTGCGGGCGTCGTCAGTGGTCATGAAGAGGTACCCGCCGAGGGCACCCTTGGTGAGCAGCTCCCGGACCTGCTCAGCGGTGGCCGGGTCCAGCGCGGGCGGGCCCGGCTTCTCCAACAGGATCTCGCGCTCCGGGTCGCCGGGCAGGTTGACAGTGAGCCACCGCATGAAGCCGAGGTCCTGGTCGGTGTTGACCTCCATGCCGAGCTTGTTGACGTAGAAGTCAAGCGCGGCGTCCTGGTCGAGGACGTAGATCTGGGAGCGGCTGATCGCGTTCATCGTCATGCCCATGACGCTAGAGGTAGACCGTGACCTGCGGCTTATCCAAAACTGCTGGGTCGGGTCCAGGCTTTGGTGAAGCACGACGGCACGTTGGCCGGCGCGACGCGCTGACGCCGGAAATCCGAGGGCGACTCCCCGACGATCTGCCGGAACGTCCGACTGAACGTGCCCAGACTGCCGAAGCCGACGGCGTAGCAGATGTCCGTCACGTCCCGGTCGGTCTCCACCAGCAACGACATCGCCCGCTCCACCCGGCGGCGTTGCAGGTAGCGGTGCGGGGTCTCACCGAAGGTGGCCCGGAAGGTACGGATGAAGTGCGCCTGGGAGACGTGCGCGATCCGGGCCAACGCGGGGATGTCCAGCGGCTCGGCGTACGCCCGGTCCATCGCGTCCCGGGCGCGCAGCATCGCCCGGTTCGACTCCTCCACCGCCCGACTCATCTGCCCCTGTCCCGCTCCGCGCTGCTCCGGCCCCCAGGCTAGCGCCGGGCGCCCCGTCGTCCGGTCGGGTAGCGGCTCCGCGTCGTTCCTCGCCGGACCACCGGCGGCGTCGACTTACTGGTTGGCCCCACGCTCCGAACAGTCGGCGTACTGCCAGGTCGCGGTGAGGTCCTGACTCGTCACGATCATCCTGCCGGCGAGACAGGCGATCTCGTGCCGGCACCCCTGCTCGTGCGGCAGCACCTCGTCCAACATCACGTCCTGGAGTTGGGCCACGTCCAGCTCACGGTCAGCGGGCTCAATCGTCAGATTCCGCACGCCCCGGTAGCGAATGGTCAGGTCCTCCTCGTGCTTCCAACAGTTGTGCTGGAGGTACAGCTCAAGCCATCGACTGCCGCCCGTCTCACCGGACGTCAGTCGCGCGGGCTTCAGGCTCTTGACACAGCGCTGGCCAGTGAAGTCGTAGTGGTCGGGGTCCGTAGCGAACCTGCGAGCTCCATCGGGCAACGAGTCAGCAAGCGATGACAACTGCTCGACGTATGCCCAGGGATCCAGAAGGATCCCGTCCTTGGTTCGTTCAAGGCTGACGTATCTCATTGCCACCCCTCCGCCAGCCGCGCTGGCTCACCGCTGTGGGACACAGTGGCATCGGCCCGGTACGGCTGAGCTGCTACTTTCCGTAGTAGAAGTCGGCGGCCTCACCAGCGCGTGCCGGCGCGTTGATCTTCAAGGACTTCCCGTGATCCTTCATGGTGGTGGTCAGCGTCAGTTTCGGGCCGTCGCTGGGGCTCAGCTCCACCTTGATCGAGGTGACCCAACCCTGGTCGTCGGTGGTGATCGTGAACGGCGACAGGCGTATGCCGATCGAGACGATGCTCGGTGCGCCCACGGGGAGGAACGACGTGGTGTCCTTGCCGGTGGGGTCGAAACGGCCGGTGTAGGTGTGCGGGTCGACGCGGTCCACCGAGACGATCGACGCTGTGAACGCCTTCAGGCCGGTCGGGTCGACCCAGTCGAAGCGGAGGAAGAGATCGTCGCGCTTCACTCGCTTCAGATCGACGTGCACCCAGTCCTTCTCGTCGGACGGCCGCGAGTAACTGTCGTTGCCGATCACGATCCGGCTCCCCGCCGACGGGTACTTCCCGCCGGTGACCGAGATCGTCGTCTGGAAACGGCGCTTCTTCGGGTCGAAGGCACCCGTGCCGTTGACGTTCTGCCCCTCGGGCAGGTTGCCGCGCACCGCGTACCGGTGGGCAGCCCTCTGCGACCGCTGCAATGCCGCGACCAGCTCTGCGCGGACGTCGGGCGTCGGGGACGGCACGGCAGTGGCAGTCGCGGTGGCCTGAACCGGTTTGTCGGTGCGGGTGGGCTCATTCGCCGGAGTGCAGCCGGCTGCGAAGAACAGACTGCCGGTCAGACCCAGCACGAGCAGAGTGGTGCTGTGTTTCATTGTGATTCCCCCGTAGACCGCCGCTTGATGGCGGGACGGAGGCACGATAGCGACCGTGGTCGACGTCCGGTTGCCCCACGGGGCAGACCGGCACAGACACGGCAGTGCCGCTCGGAAAGGTCTGATGTAATTGGAGCCCCCGGCCGGGATCGAACCGGCGACATCTCGCTTACAAGGCGAGTGCTCTGGCCAGCTGAGCTACAGGGGCGCGTGCGTCGAGGTCAGCATAGCGACTGACGTTCGGTAATCCCGATCCCGAGGCCTCCCGAGCACGGGAATCGTCAAGAACCCGACGCAGACTCGTTTGACACGGCGGCGATTGATGTCTGACCGTGCCCGACTGACCGGAATGCGTAGCCCGACTGGTGGGCTGGGCGGCCCCCCACCTTGGCAGCACGGGTAAACGCGTTTACGGTTCACTGACACGGACGACGACCCGGGCGCCCCCGCGACCGCGCCGCCGTCCGCTGAACCGGCACGGACACGTGCCGGTTGCTCCTTCACTCGGATCGTCCGGCACGTTCCTGCCGGTGAAAGGAAGCGCTTCACCATGGCTACGGTCACCTATTCCAAGGCGTCCCGGGTCTACCCGGGCCAAGAGCGTCCCGCCGTCAACGAGCTGGACCTCGAGATCGGCGACGGGGAGTTCCTCGTCCTGGTCGGCCCCTCCGGTTGCGGTAAGTCCACCAGCCTGCGGATGCTCGCCGGCCTGGAGGACGTGGACGCCGGTTCGATCTACATCGACCAGCGTGACGTCACCCACCTTCCTCCGAAGGCCCGCGACATCGCGATGGTCTTCCAGAACTACGCCCTCTACCCGCACATGACGGTGTACGAGAACATGGCGTTCGCCCTCAAGCTGCGCAAGACCTCCAAGTCGGAGATCGACCGTCGGGTCAAGGAAGCGGCCGGGCTGCTCCAGCTCGAGGAGTACCTCAGCCGTAAGCCGAAGGCGCTCTCCGGTGGTCAGCGTCAGCGTGTCGCGATGGGCCGGGCGATCGTCCGCGAGCCGCAGGTCTTCCTCATGGACGAGCCGCTGTCGAACCTCGACGCCAAGCTGCGCGTGCAGACCCGTACCCAGATCGCGTCGCTCCAGGCCAAGCTGGGCGTCACCACTGTCTACGTCACGCACGACCAGGTCGAGGCCATGACCATGGGTCACCGGGTCGCGGTGCTGCTCGACGGCGTCCTGCAGCAGGTGGACACCCCGCGGGCGCTCTACGACACCCCGGCCAACGTGTTCGTCGCCGGCTTCATGGGCTCGCCCGCCATGAACATCAAGACCGTTCCGCTGAACGAGCGGGGCGCCGAGTTCGCCGAGCTGCAGATCCCGCTGACCCGCGAGCAGGTCGAGGCGGCCCGTGCCGAGGGTGGCGACGGCAAGGTCACCGTGGGCTTCCGCCCGGAGGACTGCGAGCTGGTCAGCCCGACCGAGGGCGGCATGCCGGTCGTGGTCGAGCTGGTCGAGGACCTCGGCTCGGACGCCAACGTCTACGGCCACGCCGCGCTGGGTGGCAACTCGGAGCGCTTCGTCGTCCGCACCGACCGGCGCAACATGCCGAACATGGGTGACACCGTGTTCGTCAAGCCGGTTGCCGGTCGCAGCCACGTCTTCCACGCCGCCACCGGTGGCCGGATCTGACGTAACGCCGTACCGACAGGGGCGGTCCGCTTCGGCGGGCCGCCCCTTCGTCGTACTCGAAGCGGCTCGTCGTCCTGCCGGTGCGCCTGACGACGAAGGCCCCCTCCCGCGCTCGGCGGGAGAGGGCCTTCGTCCGACGTGCGTTACAGCTCGACGGAGCGCCGACGGGCGACCTCGGCCAGGGCGACCGCCGCCGCCACGCTGGCGTTGAGCGACTCGACCTCGGAGATCATCGGGATGCTGACGGTCAGGTCGCAGGTCTCCCCGACCAGGCGGGAAAGACCGCGCCCCTCGGAACCGACCACGACCACCAGCGGACCGACAGCGGCCTCCAGGTTGTAGAGGTCGGTGTCGCCGTCGGCATCCAGGCCGACGACCATGAAACCGGCGTCGCGGCACGCCTTCAACGACCTCGTCAGGTTGGTCACCTGCGCAACCGGCACCCGCGCGGCCGCGCCGGCACTGGTCCGCCAGGCGGTCGCGGTGATCCCGGCGGCACGACGCTCGGGTACGAAGACACCCTGCGCGCCGAACGCGGCAGCCGACCGGATCACGGCACCCAGGTTGCGCGGGTCGGTGACACCGTCCAGCGCGACCAGCAGCGGGGCCTGCTGCTCCAGGGCAGCGGCCACCATGTCCTCGAACGGCTGGTACGCGAAGGGCGGCACCTGCAAGCCGACGCCCTGGTGCAGCACCCCACCGGTCATCCGGTCCAACTCGGCGCGGCTGATCTCCAGGTTGGCGATGCCCCGGTCGGCGGCGGTCCGGATGATCTCGTTGATCCGGTCGTCCATGTCGATGCCCTGGGCCGTGTAGAGCGCCGTCGCCGGCACGTTGGCGCGCAGCGCCTCCAGCACCGGGTTACGCCCGACCAACAGCTCCGGGGTGTCCTTGGACGGGTTGGACTTGCGCCCCGGCGTGACCCGAGGGCCGGACCGGCTGGTGGGCTTGCCGCCCCGCCCGCCGGTGGCGGCACCCCGCCCGACCGGTACGCCCCGACCGCCACCCCGACCCCAGGTGGTGTCCTTGCTGCCCGGCTGGCCGATCTTGGGGGCGCGCCCCTCCTCAGCCGCCGCACGACGCTCCTTGTCCTGCTTCCAGGCGGTGCGCTGGGGCAGCTTCTCGGTGCCCGAGTAGCCCTTGTGCCACGGCCGCTCGTCAGCGGGCAGGGTGCGACCCCGCCCGGCCAACGAGTCCTTGTTCTTGCCGCCGGTGCCCTTGGGGGCGCCTGCCTTCGACGTCAGTCGCCGGCCACGGCGCTGCGAGTTGCCGGCCATCAGTCCTGCTCTCCAATAGTCCAACGGGGGCCCTGGGGGGTGTCCTCGACCACCACGCCGGCCAGCTTGAGCTGGTCACGCACGGCATCCGCGGCGGCCCAGTCCTTGCGGCCCCGCGCCTGCGCACGCTGCTCCAGGGCCAGCGCGATCAGGGAGTCCACCACGGCGCGAAGGTCGTCCGATCGGCCGCCACCGGTCCAGGCCGGGTCGAGGGGGTCGACCCCGAGAATATCCAGCATTGCCCGCACCACGGCCAGCGTGGTGCGGACGGTCACATCGTCGCCGACGCTCAGCGCGGTGTTGCCGTCCCGAATGTGCTGTTGCAGCACGGCCAGCGCGGCGGAGGTGTTGAGGTCGTCGTCCATCGCGGCGACGAAGCCGGCCGGCAGCTCACCGAGCTGCCCGGCACCGACCCGCTCGGCGGCCCGCTGCACGAAACCCTCGATCCGCCGGTACGCGGTGGCCGCGTCGCGCAGCGAATCCTCCGAGTAGTCGATCACCGAGCGGTAGTGCGCGGCGGCGTAGTAGTAACGCAGCTCCACCGGCCGCACCCCGAGCGATTCCACGTACGCCAGGCCCAGCGCGTTGCCGGCGGACTTGCCCATCTTCGCCCCGCCGATGCTCAGCAGGCCGTGATGCACCCAGTAGCGGGCGAACGGCAACCCGGCCGCCTGGGACTGGGCGATCTCGTTCTCGTGGTGCGGGAACGTCAGATCCAGGCCACCGCCGTGGATGTCGAACTCCGGGCCGAGATAGCGCCAGCACATCGCCGAGCACTCGATGTGCCAGCCCGGACGGCCGAGACCCCACGGCGAAGGCCAGTAGGCGTCCGCCGGCTCGTCCGGTTTGGCACCCTTCCACAACGCGAAGTCACGCGGATCCCGCTTGCCCCGGTCCGGCGCGTCCCCGGCGGACTGCATCGCGTCCGGCGACTGGTTCGACAGCGACCCGTACGCCGGCCAGGACGCCACATCGAAGTAGACGTCGCCGGAGCCGTCACTCGCCGGGTAGGCGTGCCCGTCGGCGATCAACTTCGTGATCAGCTCATGCATCTCCGGGATGTGCCCGGTGGCGCGCGGCTCGTAGGTGGGCGCCAACACGTTCAACGACCGGTACGACTCGGCGAGCAGCAACTCGTTGGCGTACGCGATCGACCAGAACGGACGACCCTGCTCGCCCGCCTTGACCAGGATCTTGTCGTCGATGTCGGTCAGATTGCGAACGAAGGTGACCTCATAGCCGGCGGCCAACAGCCAACGGCGCAGGACGTCATAGTTGACGCCGGAGCGAAGATGACCGATGTGCGGCGGGGCCTGAAGCGTGAGACCACACAGGTAGACCCCCACCTTGCCGGCTTCCCGCGGGACGAAGTCCCGCACCGATCGGGTGGCGGTGTCATACAGGCGTAGCGTCACCGTACAAGGGTAGCTGTCCGTGCCTGTCCGGGTCCGCCGGTGCCGGGTCGTACGCTGCCAGGCGTGGATGCGACCGCACGCTCCAGTGGCTCCGGTGACCCGCCAGCCAACCCCACCGCCCCCGCCGACCCGGCCCGCAGGCGGGCTTCCGGGCCGACCGACGCAACCTTCGGGCAGGGCTCCGGTGCGGCCGACGCAACCCTCGGGTGGACCGAGACTGGCGCACGGCGGGCCGATGCGGTTGCGGGGCGGGGCGGGGAGACGTCGCAGACGCTGGACCGGGGGTTGCGGCTGCTGCACCTGGTCGCCGACGCCTCCGGCGGTCTGACAGTGACCGAGGCCGCGAATCAGCTCGGCATCGGCCGGGCCGCCGTCTACCGGCTGGTCAGTGCGCTGACCGGGCACGGCATGCTGCGTCGCGACGGAGACGGTCGGCTGCGCCTCGGTGCCGGGTTGCTGCACCTGGCCCGACGCGCCCAGCCGCTGCTCGCCGAAGGCGCGCTGCCCGCGCTACGCCGCCTCGCCGAGCAGGCCGGCGCGACCGCGCACCTGACCGTCGTCGAAGGTGGCGAGGGCGTCGCACTGGCAGTGGTCGAGCCGAGCTGGACGTCGTTCCACGTCGCGTACCGGGCCGGGGCACGGCATCCACTGGATCGGGGGGCGGCCGGCCGGGCGATCCTGGCCGGCCGCGCCGGGGTGGCCGAGCCGGTGAGTAGCAGCGGAGAGTTGCAGGCCGGGGCGTACGGGGTGGCCGCACCGGTGCTCGGCGTACCCGGCCTGGAAGCCAGCGTCGGCGTGGTAGCGCTCGCCCCGCTGGACGTCGACACCATCGGCCCGCAGGTGCTGGCCGCCGCCCGAACCATCGCCACCGCCCTCAGCTGACCCCGACCGCCGCGCGGCTTGATCGACTCGGGTTCACGAAAGTCGCGGTATCCCAAGGCCAGCAACCGCCCGACTTTCAGGAACGCGAGTGGATCACCGCCCATCGGCGGCCACAATGCCCGATTGGTCGGCCGTTCCGACCGCTGCCATAGCACGACCGGCGGGCGGATTCGTGGTTGTCCACAGGTCCAGCGGCAACCGCGGGCGGGGTTGTCCACAGGGGTTCCGGTGGCCAGTCGGTGCTCGGCAGGCTTCTCTGCATGCCCCCACGTCCGCATCGCCCCGATGCCCTGGCCTGGCAGGTCTTCCGCGGCTCCGACGCTGTCCGGGACGGCCTGCTCACCGAACATCAGCTGCGCAACTCTGCCTGGGTGCGGTTGCGCCACGACATCTACGCCGACTCGCGGTTGGACCGTGATCACGCCCTCGCGTGTCGCGCCGCCCTCCTGCGGCTACCGCCCGGAGTGGTGATCGGCGGCCCGTCGGCTGCCTACCTGCACGGCGTCCAACACGCCGCGAGCTTCACCGACGACGTGCACGTCCTCGTGCCCCGACCGTTGCGGGTCGGCCCGCAGCGCGGCCTCAGCGTGCACGTCAACACCATCACCCCGCTCACGGTGAGCGGGGCCCCGGAGCGAGCCGCGACCCCACCAACCGCACAACGACCACCAACCGCCGGACGAATGCCGAAGGCCGGTGGTCCGGCGACCGTTGGCCGACCACCCGATCCCGGACCACTGCCCAACCCAGCACGACCACCAGACCCCGGACCACAGCCCGACCCAGCACGACCACCAGACCCCGGACCACAGCCCGACCCAGCACGACCGCCAAGCGGGGGGCGAGTGCCAGATACGGGGCGCGCGTCGAGCGCTGGCCGTCCACGTGATGCGGCGCGACCTACGGGAGCAGTGCGCCCACCTGCCGGCCAAATGTCGCCACGGCCAGCGCCGCTGCTGTCCCGCCAGGCCGCGGTGTCTGTCAGAGCAGGGGGGATCGTGACGGCCCGCGCGGGCGATGGGTGGGCGGCGGCCGGCCCGCGCAGGTCCAGCGCGCGGGACCTCCCGATCCCCCGGTCCGACCCCGGGCGGGCCGCCTGGGAAACGGCTGTCTGGCTCGACCCCGTCCGGGCGGTCGCCATCGTCGACTCGTTGCTCGGGCAGGGCCTGGCCGAGCGCGACACCCTGGCCGTCATTGCTGCCCGCAATGCCGACCGGCCCGGTGGACGACGGGCGCGCTGGGTCTTCGACCTGGCCGACGGCAAAGCCGAGTCTCCGCCGGAGTCGCACCTGCGCGTGCGGTTGGTGCTGGGTGGGCTGCCACGCCCAGCCGTTCAACATCCGGTTCGCCTGCCCGTCGGCGTTGTCCTGCACCCCGATCTGGCCTGGCCGCAATATCGGGTGGCGCTCGAGTACGACGGGAAGTGGCACGCCGACGCAGAACAGCTGCACCGCGACCGCCGTCGGTTGAATCAGCTGGTCGGCGCGGGTTGGCTGGTCCTGCATGTGACCAGTCGACGGCTGCACGGCGAGTTCCCGGCGGTGCTCCGAGAGGTGCGCAACGCGCTGGTCAGCCGAGGGTGGCGGCGAGGATCGTCAACATGACCAGGATCAACTCGGGTTCCTGGAAACCGCGCCATCCTTCAGGCACCAACGCCGCGCCTTCCAGGAAACCGAGTCGATCATGAGCGGCGCCGAGCGGCGGCCGGTGACAACAGGCCTGGACGAGCCGGGGCCCGGTCGACGACAGGTCGACCGGGCCCCGAAGGACGGTGGCGGTTGGGCCACCGCAGTGCGATGTGCGCTACGGGCGGGCGTTCGGCTTGAGCGGGGTCTTCACCGCCGCGTAGGCGTCGACGATCCCGTAGCCGTAGAAGCCGTTGAAGTTGACCCCACCGGCGCAGTACGCGTCGTAGGTCTCGTCCCGGCCCTCGTTGCGGTACTGCTGCAGGCGCGGCTCCGGGCACGCGTGCTCGGCGGCCGTGCGGTAGAGGTGCTGCTCGACCTGGTCCGGGGACATCCCGAAGCCGGTCCGACCCTGCGCCTTGCCGTGCCGACTGACGATCAGCGCGGCGACACCAGCGGCGTGCGGGGACGCCATCGAGGTGCCCTGGAGGTACGTGTAGTAGCCGCACTCACCGTTGGCCTTGCACTGCTTGAAGACCGAATTCTCGAAGCCGGGGACGATGTTGCCGTCGGCGTCGACCGATCCTTCCTCCTGAAGCACGTGCTTCGGGTACGAGGACAGGATCATGTTGGCGTCGGTACGGAAGGTGTCGGTGCCGAAACCGTCCCGGAACCAGCCTCCCGGCGCGGCGACCGAGATCTGCTCAGTGCCGTAGTTGGAGAAGTCCGACTTCTTGCCGGACGGGCCAACCGACGACACGCCGATCACGTGCGGGCCCTCGGTGGGGAGGTCCCAGCAGCTCTCGTTGTCGATCGGCCGGGGGTACGGGTCGGCGCCGTAGTCGGGGCTCGTGACGTCGGTGCGCGGTGCACCCAGGTCCTCGTTGTTGTTGCCGAGCGCGCCGACGAGGGTCACGCCCTTGTTGTGCGCGAAGACCAGCGCCCGCTTCATCGCCTTGATGATGGCCCGCTGCTCGGCCTGGTCCTCGGGGGAATCGGCCGGGTTGGCGGTGCAGTTGTAGAGCCACGGGTCGACATAGAACGACATGTTGACCACGTCGATCCCGGACCGGCCGGCGTAGACCAGGGCGTTGACGACCGGGTCGAGGAAGAAGTAGCCGGAGTCCTGGCCACCCTTGAGCTCGACCAGCGAGACGTTCGGGGCGACGCCGGAGAGACCGAAGCCGTTGGCCGCGGCGCCGATGGTGCCGGCCACGTGGGTGCCGTGCCCGCCGTCGTCGGTGCCGACCGGGTCGAGGCAGCTCGGCACCTCGCAGGGGCCGTCCACATCGGTCAGGTCGCGCGCGAAGTTGCGCGACAGCGACCAGTTGAAGTTCGGCGCGATGTCCGGGTTGCTGGCGTCGACGCCGGTGTCCAGCACGCCGACGGTCACCCGACGGTCGCCCGGCTCGATCTTGCGGGCCTCGTCGGCCCGGATCATCTCCAGACCCCAGAGCTTGTCATCGAGCGGATCGAGCTTGGCGCCCTTCTTGGCGGCGCCGGCAGCACCGGCACGAGCACCGGCAGCGGCCAGCAGGTGCTCCTGCTCGACCCGGTCCAACTTCGGCTTGCGGCCGATGGCCTTCTGCTCGGCGGCGCCGATCAGCGTCGGCGCGGCGGTCGCCCTGGCCGCGAAGTCGGCCCGGTCGCTGCTGACCTGGAACATGCCGACCTCATCGGACCGGGACACCACAGTGCCACCAGCTGCCCGGATCGCGGCGACGGCCGTGTCGATGGCGACGCCATCCTCGGCGACGACGGTGAAGGTCCGGGAGTTGCTCGGCGCGGCGTTGGCCGGCACACCCAACCCCGTAGCCGTAAGTGCCAGCACAGCCGCGGTCGCGACCGTACGGGCGGTGAAGCGCTTGCTCACCACATCGGATCCTCTCGTTGAGGGACGTGGCAGCCATCACACAACAACGATCCGGATTACGCCAGTTGAGCGCCCGTTATGGCAGTGAATCCCGCCAGTTCGAGCCGCACCCCGACCGCACAGACACACGCCGCACAGATTCACGCCACACAGATTCACGCCGCACAGACACCGGCCGCACAGACACACGCCGCACAGACACACGCGCCGGCCGCCTCGATCTACTCACCTACCGCGACGGCACCCAGATCCGCCAGCGCGGCCGGCAGCTCGGCCATGCTGGCGACTTCGGCGTCGGGTGGGCAGCCGGGCGGGCGAGGCAGGCCGAGCCGGTTCAGCCACACCGATCGCAGGCCGGCCCGCCGGGGTGCCACCACGTCGTGCTCCCACGAGTCGCCGACGTACACGATGTGCCCGGCTGGCACCCCTGCCGCCGCGACCACAGCGGCGTAGAACTCCGGGGCCGGCTTCTTGGGCAGGCCGTTCTCGTGCGCATACAGCTCGAAGGTGAACTCGCCGGCGAGTCCGCACCGTTCGGCGCGGCTGTTGCCGTTGGTGGCGAAGCCCAGCGTGTACCGGCCGCGCAGCGTGGCCAGCGCCGGTGGTACGTCAGGAAACGGTCGGGTGAGAGCGAAGCGCTGGGCGAAGAAGAGGTCAGTGATCTCGTCCAGGTGGTGGACCAGCGCGGCGCGGGCCAGCGACCGGGCCAGTGCGGCGCGCCGGATCTCCGTCACCGGGGCGGCGCTCAGTTCGCCGAAGACGGCGCCCCAGTCCGATTCCAGCTCGGCGAGCGTCACGCCGGCCGCCGCGGGTGCGTGTCGCCGCATCTCGTCGAGGACCGCCACCAGCCCACCCGTGACCGCTGGACGCAGGTCCAACAGCGTTTCGTCAGCGTCGAACACCACAGTGGTCAGCACGACACCCACCCTCTCACCGCCAGCGGAATTCGCCGCCTGCCGGCAAGGGCCGGCCATCAGGAGCACACCGCCCGCCGACTCTCACCGACCGTCAAGCGCCAGCTCGGGCTCGGGCGTGGCCGGCGCGGGCGATCCGCGCAACTCGTCGAGGCGTACCAGGGCGACGCCGGCGACGATCAGCGCACCGCCGAACAACTGCCAGCCGGTGGGCAGCTCGTTCAGGAACAGCCAGGCGACCAGCACCGCGAAGAGCACCTCGGTCAGCCCGACGAACGACGACAGTCGGGGCCCGAGGATCCGGGTGCCGGCGATGCCGGTGAGGTACGCGATGACGGCGGCCACCAGCGACAACCCGGCGATGGGCACCAACCAGCTGGTGGGCTGCCCGGCGAAGGTGACCTCACCGAAGGTGGCGTGCAGCGGCAGCAGGCCGGTCAGCCCGATGAGGAGCAGCACGGCGGCACCGACGGCCATTCCACCGCTGGCCAAGGCGACAGAGGGCAGCCGGGGGTCGACCCGGCCGGCGAGCACGAAATATCCGGCCAGGCCGAACGCCGCGCCCAGCCCCCAGAGCACGCCCACCGGGTGGAAGTCGGCGGTGCCGGCGAGGTCGAGCACGAACGCCAGCCCGGCCAGCGCGGCCACCGCCCCGGCGATGGTGAGCCGGCGGGGCGGCTGCCCGTGCCGCAGCCACATCCAGACCACGACGAGGATGATGCCCAGGTATTCCAGCAGCAGCGCGACACCGACCGGCAGGTAGCGCACGGCGTTGAAGTAGCACACCTGGGCCACCGCCACCCCGAGGAGCCCGAACACCCCGATGGCCGCGGCGTTGCTTCGCAGCACGTCCCATTTGCCCCGCAGCGACAGTAGGGCGGGGATCGCCAGCACCACTGCGGCAACGCCGACGCGGGCGATCACCGCGGACTCGGCAGACCAGCCGGCCTCGATGAGCGACCGCGCGAAGGTGCCGGAGGTGGCGAAGGTGACTGCGGAGAGCAGCGCCAGTCCGACGCCGGCAGCAGGTCGTGAGTGCATCTCGCGCTCCTCGCAATGGGCACCGTGTCATGAGCAAACTATCCTTGTACTGATGACGCTAGGCGGGGGCAATGACAGGAGTCAAGTTGCTATTCGCTCATGACACCGAGTGTTCTCTGATCGCCGCCGCGGCGCTGGTGAACACCGCAGGTCGGGACGGCGAGTTGCTGCCCGACATCGCTGCGCTGGACACGTTCTTCGTCCGCCACTCCTACAGCGGCCGGCACGAGCACACCGAGGCCGAGCTGCACGCCGTACGGGAGCTACGGCCCCAACTGCGCCGCATCTGGTACGCCGAACCACCCGAGATCGTCGCGGTGGTCAACGGTCTGCTGCTGGAACACAAGGCGCTGCCCCAGCTCATCGAGCACGACGACGAGCCGTACCACCTGCACGCCGTCCCCCGCGACGCGCCGCTGGCCACCCGGATCGCGGTCGAGGCCGCCATGGCGATGGCCGACCTGGTCCGTACCGGCGAGCTGAGCCGCCTGCGGATCTGCGAGTACCCGGACTGCGACAACGTCGTCGTCGACCTGTCCCGCAACCGGTCCCGCCGGTTCTGCGAGGCCGGTTGCGGCAACCGTGCGGCGGTGACCGCCTACCGCGCCCGCCGGGCCGCCGGTCGCTCCTGACCGACGGTCGCCCACTCCTCGGCCCGCACCTCGTACTCCACCTCGCCCTGCTCGGTGCCCGGAATCGGGTCGTCCCACTGCAGGTGGAAGGTCCGCACGTAGTGCAGCCCGGCCTTCACCATCACCCGCCGGGAGCGTTCGTTGACAGTCATCGTCTCGGCCCAGACCCGCCGCACCCCGACCGTGTCGAAGGCGTACCGGACCAGCGCCCGCGACCCCTCGGTGGCCAGCCCTCGCCCCCACGTCGCGCGGCGCAGCCGATAGCCCAACTCGGCCTCGGTGCCGTCCTCCGACGGGTCCAACGCGAACCAACCCAGGAACTCGCCGGACTGCCGATCATGCGCCGCCCACCGACCAAGCCCGGGATGCCTGTCGTACTGGGCCAGCAGCCTCGGCAACTGCTCGTCGCGCACTGTGGCCAGCGGGGTCGCGACGCCCCCGGTGAGGAAACGCATCACCTCGGGGTCGCTGTCCAACTCGACCAGCGCGTCCACGTCGGCCATCGTCAGCCGCCGCAACCGCAACCGCTCGGTCCCCGTCGGCACACCCGCGCCATCGTCACCCATGGCCCGGATCATCCGTCCCGCTCCGGACCACGTCGAGCCGTTTATCGGGGCCAGGTGCGCGGAAACCCAGACCGCCGTCGCGGGCGAGGTGGTCGGTCAGCGCGGGGGCGCGGCCACGAAGAGCCGCCAGGAGTACGCGTCGACTACGAGCACGGGCCCGTTCGAGTCCTTGCTGTCTCGCACCCCGACCACGCTCCCCAGATTCGTAGCCACCTCGACGCAGTTGGCGTCCTGGTTGCTGCGGCTGCTCTTGCGCCACTTAGCGCCGATCAGCTCCACGACTCGGCCACCTCGTTCATCAACTCGATGGACGCCTGCGGGGGCAGGGCCTCACCCAAGGTAGCTTCCCAGACCCGCTGCAACCGCAACAGATCCTTCGGCTGGTCCAACTCCTGGCCGCGAACCTGACAGTCCAGGTAGGCCACCTCCGTGCCGTCGGGCAGGGCAGCGAGCGCGAACTGCCCGCCGAGCCCCGGATACTCCTCGGCCGATCGCGGCACCACGTGCAACCGGACCCGGGGGTGCCCTGTGGCGATGCCCACCAGGTGCAGCGTCTGGTCGCGCATCACCTTCCGCCCGCCCACCCGACGTCGCAGCACCGCCTCATCCAGCACCGCAACGACGTGCGGCGACCGCTCGCTGTGCAGCACCTCCTGGCGGCTCATCCGGTCGGCCAGTCGCCGGTCGACCTCCTCGGGAGCGAGCAGGCCGCCAGCCTCGAAGACCGCACGGGCGTAGTCCTCCGTCTGAAAGAGCCCCGGCACGTAGCGGGGCTCGTACCACCGGAGCGTGCGCGCCTGGGCAAAGATCGCCTGCCAGCCGCGTAGCCAGGGCTGCGCCCGGTCCAGGCTGACCAGTTCGGTGGACATGCGGCCGAAGAGACCGCCGGTGTCCAGGGCGCGATCGACGAGTTCCAGGTACTTGGCGGTGGGCGGCTGTTGGCCCAGCTCGACGGCGCTGACCATCGACGCCGAGTAGTTGACCGCCTTGGCCAACTCGTCCTGACTCCAGCCACGTCGCGCCCGCGCCCGGCGCAGCTCGGCGATCAGGAACGCCGCCGCCGTCATCTGTCCATCGGCCATGCCCAGCCACCCTCCAACCCGCCGACGATCAACTCCAGCCGACCAACAGAGCCGGCGCGACCCGGGAACAGGGCAGCTACGACAGGTGGGCCGAACCCTTCCGACCGTAGTCGTCCGATCACCAGACTGTGAAGCGCGGCACCGCTCCCCGTCCCCCGGGCCCGGCGGCACCGCACGGGACCGCCTGATCCCCCGTGTCAGGCGGTCCCATCCCCACCCAAGCCGCCCGCCCGGCCGCTCGCCCGCCCGCTCGACCGCTCGACCGCTCGACCGCTCGACCGCTCGACCGCTCGACCGCTCGACCAAGATCGTGCTCGATCGTGGAAGTAGTGGGGTCCTGACGTGCGGAAACCACTACATCCAGGATCGAGCACGATCTTGGGCGCCGCCGCCGGAGGGCGCGGGGCGCAGGGCGCGCGGGGTGCAGGGCCGCAGGGCGCGCGGGGTGCAGGGCCGCAGGGCGCAGGGCCGCAGGGGCGCAAAGGCGCAGGGCGCGGGGCGCGGGGGCGCAAGGCGCGGGGGCGCGGGGCGCGGGGGCGCAAGGCGCGGGGGCGCAAGGCGCGGGGGCGCAAGGCGCGGGGCCGCAAGGCGCGGGGCCGCAAGGCGCGGGGCCGCAAGGCGCGGGGCCGCAAGGCGCGGGGCCGCAAAGGCACGGGGGCGCAAGGCGCGGGGCCGCAAAGGCACGGGGGCGCAAAGGCACGGGGCGCAAAGGCACGGGGCGCAAAGGCACCGGGCGCGGAGTGATGCCACAAACGAGTCAGCTCGAAAGGACCGCAACACCATGTCCCGGACCACAGTGCCCGACCGCGCCACCACACCGAGCCGACCGCACCTGCCGCTGCGTCCGCTCTGGCTCTGCCGGGTCTGCGCCGCACCCTGGCCGTGCTCGGTCGCCCGACTCGCTCTTCGTCAGGAGTACGCGGACGATCGGATCGGGTTGAGCGTCTACCTGTGCGCGGTCCTGCACGAGGCCGCCGCCGACCTGTACCGGCTCAACCCGCACGACGGCCCCGACCCCGCAGCGCTCTTCACCCGCTTCCTCGGCTGGGCGAGACCGCGACAGATGCGCTGAGCGGGGCGCTCCGGATCAGGGGTGGGTCATCCGGAGCAGGTCCAACGTCTCGTCGAGCTGGGTCTCGGTGAGCTTGCCGGAGTCGACGTGACCCCGGGAGATGACCACCTCGCGGATCGAGGTCTGCTTTGCCAGCGCCTCCTTGGCGATGGACGCGGCCTCGTCGTACCCCAGGTAGCGGTTGAGTGGGGTGACGATCGACGGTGAGCCCTCGGCGTACGCCAGGCAGACCTCGGCGTCCGCGACCAGGCCGACCACCAGCCGGTCGGCGAAGAGCCGGCTCACCGCGGAGAGCAGCCGAATCGACTCCAGCAGGTTGCGGCCCATCACCGGGAGCATCACGTTCAGCTCGAAGTCGCCCTGTGAGCCGGCGAAGCCGACTGTCGCGTCGTTGCCGACCACCTGGGCGCAGACCTGCCGCATCGCCTCGGCGACCACCGGGTTGACCTTGCCCGGCATGATCGACGAGCCGGGCTGGAGGTCCGGGATGCGCAGCTCGCGCAGACCGGCACGGGGTCCGGAGCCCATCCAGCGGATGTCGTTGGCGATCTTGTAGAGGCCGATCGCCACGGTCCGCAACTGCCCCGAGGTTTCCACCAGCGCGTCCCGCGCACCCTGCGCCTCGAAGTGGTTACGCGCCTCGCTCAGCGGCAACCCGGTCGACTCGCGCAGCTTGTCGATCACGGCGGCGGCGAAGCCGAGCGGGGTGTTGATCCCGGTTCCCACGGCGGTGCCGCCCAACGGCAGCTCGGCGAGTCGGGGCAGCGCGCCCTCCAGTCGTTCGATTCCGTAGCGGACCTGGGCGGCGTACCCACCGAACTCCTGCCCGAGGGTGACCGGTGTGGCGTCCATCAGGTGCGTACGCCCCGCCTTGACCACCGTCTCGAACTCCGCCGCCTTGGCCTCCAGCGCGGCTGCCAGATGCGCCAGCGACGGCAGCAGGTCCTCCACGATGAACTGGGTGGCCGCCAGGTGGATCGAGGACGGAAAGACGTCGTTGCTCGACTGGGAGGCGTTCACGTGGTCGTTCGGATGCACAGGTGAGCCCAGCTCACGGCTCGCCAGGGTGGCGATCACCTCGTTGGTGTTCATGTTCGACGACGTGCCCGAGCCGGTCTGGAACACGTCCACCGGGAACTGGTCGTCGTAGCCACCGTCGGCGACGTGGGCGGCGGCGGCGGTGATGGCTGCGGCCACGTTGGCGTCGATCACGCCCAGCTCGCCGTTGACCTCGGCCGCCGCGCCCTTGATCTGGGCGAGGGCCTTGATCTGGGCCGGTTCGAGGCCCCGGCCGGAGATGGGGAAATTCTGCACCGCACGCTGGGTCTGCGCCCGCCACAGCGCCTCGGCGGGCACCTCCACCTCGCCCATCGAGTCGCGTTCGATGCGGTAACCGGTCGCCTCTGGAGTCGTCACGCGTACCATCCTGCCGCGCCCGTGGCCGACTCGCAGATGATCCGTCAGCCCAACTCGGCGAGCAGCCGTTCCACCTCGCGCTGGTCCGGCGACTCGACCTGCCGGAACAGCGCCAACGCCTGCTCCAGGTGTGCGCGGGCCGCCGTCGGATCCGTGTCCCGTACGCAGCGGGCGATGCCCTCCAACGCCCGGGCCTTCTCGTAGCGGGCACCGAGCCCGCTGGCGTCGACGAGCACCCGACGGTGCAGGTCGAGCGCGCTGGCCGCGTCCCCCTGTTCGAGGATTGCCCGGGCCAGCAGGTTGCGGGACGCACACTGGCCGATGCGGTCGCCAGCGTCGACCATCGCCACCAACCCTTCCCGGTGCAGCCCGGCGGCATGATCCGGCTGTCCGGCGTTGCGCTCCAGCACACCGATCTCGTTCAGCAGCTCACCTTCGCCAAACCGATTGCCGGCCTTCCGCTTGAGGCGTAGAGCAAACCGCAGCAGCCGACGCGCCGGCCCGTCGTCACCCAACCGGTGGCGGATCATGCCCAGGTGCCCCAACGCGTTGCCGATCTGGCGCGGGTCGCCGAGCTCGCGAGCCAGCGCCAGGTGCCGCCGACACGTACGCAGCGCCTCGTCGTACCGTCCCCACAGCAGCAGGGTCACCGAAAGATTGTTCAGGGTGTTGGCCAGTGGCACCTGCTCCTGCATCCGCCGGGCCAGCGCCGCGGATGCCTCCAGGCACTCCCAACCCCGGCGGTAGTCGCCACTGGCGACGTAAGAGTTGCCCAGATTCCCCAGGGTGTTGCGCACATCGCTCCGCAACCCGAGCCGGCGGTAGACGTCGAGCGACACCTCCATGAGCCGGTTCGCCTCGGCGAACCGACCCAACCGGTAGTGGGCCGAGGCGAGGTAGTTGAGCATCATCGCCACCGCCTCCTCGGTGCCAAGTCCCTCGGCCATACGCAGTCCAACCAGATGCGTCTCGATCAACTCGTCGAGGTGGCCACCCTCGAACAGGGCGTACCAGCTGGCCCTCGCCAGTTGCCAGCAGTGCCGGCCGAAACCCTCAGCTTCGGCCAGGCGGACCAGGGCGGTGATCACGGCCAGGTTGTCGTCGAACCATCCTCGGCCCTGCTCGGCAACGGGCAGGACCAGATCGGGACGCGCCGGCTCGGGCAGCAGCGCCAGGCTGAAGTTGGAGGAGAGCTCACTCTTGCGGGCGATCACCGTGGCGACGTGCAGGTGATAGTCGAGCAGACGTTCGATGCCGTCCCGCCGTTCACCCGCCCACCCCGGCTCGGCGACGAGCGTCCGCGCGTACTCCCGCACCAGGTCGTGCAACCGGTAGCGGCCAGGCTCCGTCTCCTCGACCAGGTTCGCGTCGACCAGCTCGTCGAGCAGGTCCTGCGCCTTCGGAAGCGACTGCCCGGTGAGGGCGGCGGCCACCGGGGTGTCGAACCGCACGCCGGGGTGCAGGCCCAACAACCGGAACGCGCGCTGCGCGACAGGGGACACCTGGGCGTACGACAGGGCGAAGGCGCGGCCGACCGACCGCTCGCCCACCTCGAACTCGGCCAGGGGATCCGGTCGGCTGGTCAACCGCTCGGCCAGGTCGGCGATTCGCCAACGGGGCCGGTGTGCCAGCCGGGCACCGGCCAGCCGGATGGCCAGCGGCAGGTGTCCGCAGCGTCGGACGACCTCGGCGGCCGCCTCCGGCTCCGCCGCCACCCGGGCCACGCCGACGACCCGCCCGAGCAACTCGACCGCCTCGTCGCTGTCGAGCACGGGCAGCGACGAGGGTCGCCCCTCATCCACCCCTACCAGCCGGCGGCGGCTGGTGATCAGGATCAGGCAGTGCGAGCCGTTGGGCAGCAGTGGTGTCACCTGGTCGGCGGTCGCCGCGTTGTCGAGCACCAGCAGGGCCCGTCGACCGGCAAGCTCGCTACGCCAGAGCGCCAACCGGTCGTCCTGGCTCGTCGGCACCCTTTCGGCGGGCACACCGAGCTGCCGCAGGAGCGTGGCGACCGCCGCGGCCGGCGTCAACGGGGTGCGCTCGCTGTGCCCGTGCAGGTCGATGTAGAGCTGGGCGTCCGGATAGTCGCCTGCGAGAGTGCTGGCGAGATGCACAGCGAGGGTGGTCTTCCCGCTGCCCGCCATGCCGTCGATGAGCTGGATCCGGGCCCCGGCCTCCACCTCCTTGACCAGGCGGGCCATCGTCTGCTGCCGGCCGGTGAAGTCGCCGATCGCGCGGGGCAGCGAGCGGACGGGAGCGGACGGCCACGCTTCCCGACCGGCCAGGGCCAGGTCACCGGCGAGCACCCGCTGGTGCAGCTCCTGCAACTCGGCGCCCGGCTCGATGCCCAGCTCGTCGGCGTAGGTCCGCCGGCCCTCCCGGTAGACCGCGAGCGCGTCGGCCTGGCGCCCGACCGCGGACAGCGCCAGCATCAGTTGTCCGCGCAGCCGTTCCCGCACCGGGTGCTGGTCGACGCTCTCGGCGAGTTCGCCGATCAGCTCGGCGGCCCGCCCGAGGCGCAGCTCCACATCGACGCACTCCTCCAGCGCGGTGAGACGCTGCTCGTCGAGTGCCTGCGCACGGCGGCGGACGCTCCGGCTCGGGATTCCGCCCAACGCCGGCCCACGCCACAACGCCAGGGCGGCGCGGAACTCGGCACGCGCGTCGACCAGGCGATCGGCAGTGGCGGCGGCTCGGGCCGCCTCCACGCCCCGGGTGAAGACCTCGGCGTCCAGGTCGGTCGTTCCGACACGCACCCCGTACCCCGCCGGGTCGGTGACGATGAGGTCCGGTGCCAGCCCGAGTTCGGTGAAGCGCCGTCGCAACCGCGACACGCAGGTCTGCAACTGCGCCCGGGCGGTGGCCGGCGGGCGGTCCTCCCACACCGCGTCGACCAGCTCGTCGACCGGCACGAGCCGGCCGGCCCGCAACAGAAGCGTGGCGAGCACGATCCGGTCGCGCCCGGCGGTGACAGTGGACTCGCCACCGCCCACCCGCAGGGGCCCCAGGATCCCGAACCGCATCTGCTCTCCCGCGTGAATGGTGCAACTTCCAGCAGAGTAGTCCGGTGGTAACGGACCGCCTCGGTCAGGCGATAGTGATCTGAGAGCGGATCGACAGCGGTGCGCCGCACACTCATTCCGAGTTGTCGGTGACGGCATCCGACGGGGGCGGTGCGCCCGTCCCACCCCAGGGGGCGGGCGTACCGATGTCGGCAGAGCACAGGCGACAGAACGGGCGCCGGGCGAATTCGCCCGGCGCCCGATCGCGTACCTGTCGAGTCAGCGGCGACCGACGGTGAGCACCGGCTTGGTGACCTCGGCGAAGAAGTCGTTGCCCTTGTCGTCGACCACGATGAAGGCGGGGAAGTCCTCCACCTCGATCTTCCAGACCGCCTCCATGCCCAGCTCCGCGTATTCGAGCACCTCGACGTGCTTGATGCAGTCCTGGGCGAGGCGGGCGGCGGGGCCGCCGATCGAGCCGAGGTAGAAGCCGCCGTGCTGCTGGCAGGAGCGGGTCACCTGACCCGACCGGTTGCCCTTGGCCAGCATCACCTGGGAGCCGCCGGCCGCCTGGAACTTCTCCACGTAGGCGTCCATCCGGCCTGCGGTGGTCGGGCCGAACGAGCCGGACGCGTACCCCTCGGGGGTCTTCGCCGGGCCGGCGTAGTAGACGGCGTGGTCACGCAGGTACTGCGGCATCGGCTCACCGGCGTCCAACCGCTCGGCGATCTTGGCGTGGGCGATGTCCCGGGCGACCACGAGCGGCCCGGAGAGCGAGAGGCGCGTCTTCACCGGGTACTTCGACAGCTCCGCGCGGATCTCGTCCATCGGCCGGTTGAGGTCGACCCGGACCACCAGCTCCGCGTCGAGCGAATCGTCGGTGACGTCGGGCAGGAACCGCGCCGGGTCGGTTTCGAGCCGTTCCAGCCACACGCCCGACGGGGTGATCTTCGCGACGGCCTGGCGGTCCGCCGAGCAGGAGACGGCGATCGCCACCGGGCAGGACGCACCATGCCGGGGCAGCCGGACCACCCGTACGTCGTGGCAGAAGTACCGCCCACCGAACTGCGCGCCGATGCCGAAGTTGCGGGTCAGCTCCAGCACCTCCGCCTCCAGCTCCAGGTCGCGGAAGCCGTGCGCGCTCATCGAACCAGAGGTCGGCAGCGCGTCGAGATACTTGGCGCTGGCGTACTTCGCGGTCTTCAGCGCGTACTCGGCGGAGGTGCCGCCGATGACGATGGCCAGGTGGTACGGCGGGCAGGCAGCGGTGCCGATCAGCCGCAGCTTCTCCTCCAGGAACTGCATCATCCGCGTTGGGTTGAGCAGCGCCTTCGTCTCCTGGTAGAGGTACGACTTGTTGGCCGAGCCACCACCCTTGGCCATGAACAGGAACTTGTACGCGTCGGGGTGCCCGTCCGGGTCCTCGGCGTACAGGTCCACCTGGGCGGGCAGGTTGCTGCCGGTGTTCCGTTCGTCCCACATGGTCAGCGGGGCGAGCTGGGAGTAACGCAGATTGAGCTTGGTGTACGCCTGGTAGACGCCTCGGGAGATGGCTTCCGCGTCGGCACCGTCGGTCAGCACGTGCCGACCGCGTTTGCCCATCACGATGGCGGTGCCGGTGTCCTGGCACATGGGCAGGACACCGCCGGCGGCGATGTTGGCGTTGCGCAGCAGGTCCAGCGCGACGAACCGGTCGTTCGGCGAGGCGGCCGGATCATCGATGATCGCCCGGAGCTGCGCCAGGTGCGCGGGGCGCAGGAAGTGCGCGATGTCGTGCATCGCCTCGGCGGTCAGCGCGGTGAGCGCGGCCGGCTCCACGGTGAGGAACCGACGACCTCCGGGGCCGTGTACGACGTCCACGCCCTCGTCGGTGACCAGGCGATAGTCCGTCTGGTCCGGGCCGGTCGGCAGCAGAGGGGCGTACGAGAATGCGGCGGCACTGCTCATGAGCGGCAAGCCTAGGGCAGACCGGTCGATCACTCCCACCCGCCGGGCGGGTCCTGGGACGCCGCTCTCATCCACCGGGCGTGCCGGGCCCGTCCGCGATCCGGATCATCGGGCGAACCGCCCCGCTCAACCGTCCTTGCCACCGCCCGGCTCGGGGCAGAGTTCCCTCTTCGGCCCGCAGTCGCCGTTGTTCGGCCCGTCGGGGCCGGGGCCGCCCGGCCCGGGATTCCCACCATCGCCGGGCGGTCGGGCGGGCGAGCTTCCGGACGCGCCGCCGAAGCGGACGTACCCGATCTCCCGCCCCTCGCCGATGATCATCCCCTGGGACCCGACGGCGAGGGCGTTCGCCGAGGTACGCAGGGCGGCCAACTCCCGGCCGGTGCGCGGGTCAAGTGCCGCCAGCCGGGACGGCTTCTCGTCGGCCACCACCGCCGCGTACGGGGTGAGGGCGGCTGCGGCCTTGCCGCTGGCCTGTCGCGTCCAGAGCACCTTCTCGGTGCCCAGCTCACGGGCGATGACCGAGCGCTTGTCGGCGGCCCGGAACACCGCCGAACGATCGTCCACCGCGATCAACTTGGTGCCCGCCTCACCGACCCAGAGCAGCCGGCCGTCGTACCCGTCGATGACCGCCTCGCGGCCGTCCGGGGCGACGCCGATAATGACGTTCCGCGCTCCCTGCGGGTCCTCGCGTTGCACGCAGCCGGCGGAGTCCGCGGTGCGCAGGTTGATGCCGGCCCGCTGCCAGGCCTCCTGCCCGGTCGCCGAGTCCCGGGCGGAGATGGCGAAGTAACAGGTGCCGTCCTGGGAGCGGGCGGCGATCCGCAGCAGCCGGCCGCCCACCACGGAGAGCCTCTCGTCCCGGTCGGGCTCGACGTTCTGCAGCACCCGCCCGGTGGCGGTGTCGACCACGTGGACCCGACCGTCGACCGGGAAGCCCAGCAGCGGTGGCGCGGCCTCCGCCCCGGCCACACCGTCGTCGATGCGGGTGGCGGTGAGCCGGCGGGTGCCCCGCAGACCGGGGTTGTCGGCGAGCAGGCCGCTGTGCACCCCGGGCAGGAAGGCCGTCCAGAGCGGCGCCGTGCCACGCGGGTCCCAGGCGCTCAGGGTGCAGTCGGTGGCGTCCGTGCACCTGGCGTCGAGGAGCAGGTTGCGGTACGTCCAGACGGCCACCGCGTCATCGTCACGCCGCCGGGTCGCCCCGGTCGTCGGGTCGAGCAGCTCGTACCCCTTGACCAGGAGCTTGCCCACGGCCACTACCGGGTCCCGGTCGCCACCGGCGACCGCCGCCCAGTCCGCCTTGCGCTCCCAGAGCTGGGCGCCGGTGGCCAGGCTGCGAGCCTCCACCCGGGTGCGTTGCTCGACCACTACGGCGTCGCCGGCGATGGTCACGCTGCGCGGGGTGCCGCCGACCCGTTGCTGCCAGACCACGTCCGGCTCGGAGATGGGTTCGCTGCGGTCCACCCAGTCCCACAGGCCGGGGAACGGGTTCCACACGCCGGTGGCGGCGAGCGCGACGACCACGGCGAGGCCGAGCAGCAGCCCACCGCGCACGCTCCCCTTCGCCACCCGCACACCGTAGCCACGATCACGGATCTTCCGTACGCCCGCGCCGCCGTGTCGCCGCGCTTTCTGCGCTCGGAGGTGTTACAGCGCCCTTCCCTCCGCCCGAACAGCGCTACGCACCAGCGGCAGCGTGCGGTAGGGGATCTGCTCGGCCAGCGCGATGATCGTCGAGGCGCGGGTGATGCCGGCGGACGAGACGATCTGGTCGATGACCCGTTGCAGGTCGGTGTTGGAACGGGCCACGATCCGGCAGAGCAGGTCGCTGGAGCCGGTGATGGTGTGCGCCTCCAGCACCTCGGGGATGGCGGCGAGGTGAGCGGTGACCGGGTCGTGACCGTGCCGCTGACTGATCTCCAGGGTGACGAAGCTGGTCACCCCGAACCCGATCGCGGCCGGCGCGATCTCGGGGCCGAAGCCCTCGATGACCCGCCGCTCGACGAGCTTGTCCAGCCTCGCCTGCACTGTGCCCCGGGCCACCCCGAGCCGCCGGGAGCACTCCAGCACCCCGATCCGGGGCTCCTCGGCGAGCAGTTCGATCAAGCGCACATCGAGCACGTCGAGCTGTACATTCTGCTCACCATTCATGAGTGACGACCATACCGAATGCACAACCTGACCAGCATTTCTGCCAACAGTTGCCCACTCGATGCCGGGGCAGCGATCCTCGCCACAAGAACCGACCACGGCGGCCCACAAGGCCGGCCGGTACGCGAGGGAGCCCACCATGACCCAGGCGATCGACCGACCCCAGTCGACCGAGGACGTCGACGTCGACCGGCTCGTCGGCGCTGTCGACCACGACATCAGCCACGACCCGTTCCCGGTGCGGGGCCTCGACCACGTGCACTTCCTGGTCGGCAACGCCAAGCAGGCCGCGCACTACTACTCCACCGCCTTCGGCATGACCTGCGTGGCGTACCGCGGCCCCGAGCAGGGCTACCGGGACCACGCCCAGTACGTGCTGACCAGCGGCTCGGCCCGGTTCGTGCTGACCGGCGCGGTGCGCCCGGACGCCGAGGGCGCCGAGCACGTGGCCCGACACAGCGACGGGATCAGCGACATCGCGCTGGAGGTCCCGAACGTGGACGCCGCGTACGCGCACGCCATCGCGCAGGGCGCCGCCAGCGTCGTCGAGCCGCACGAGGTGACCGACGAGCACGGCACCGTCCGGATGGCGGCCATCGCCGCGTACGGCGACACCCGGCACACGCTTGTCGACCGGTCCCGCTACAGCGGCCCGTTCCTGCCCGGCTTCGTGGCCCGGGGCCCGATCGTGGACCGGCAGCCGATGATCGACGCCGGCATCCAGCCGAAGCGCTTCTTCCAGGCCGTCGACCACGTGGTCGGCAACGTGGAGCTGGGCCGGATGGACGAGTGGGTCGAGTTCTACAAGCGGGTGATGGGCTTCTCCAACATGGCGGAGTTCGTCGGCGACGACATCGCCACCGACTACTCGGCGCTGATGAGCAAGGTCGTGGCGAACGGCACCCGCAAGGTGAAGTTCCCGCTCAACGAGCCGGCGATCGCCCGCAAGAAGTCCCAGATCGACGAGTACCTGGAGTTCTACCAGGGCCCGGGCGCGCAGCACATCGCCGTCGCCACCAACGACATCCTCGCCAGCGTCGACGCGATGCGCGCTGCTGGTCTGGAGTTCCTGGACACCCCGGACTCGTACTACGACGACCCGGAGCTGCGCGAGCGGATCGGCAACGTGCGGGTGCCGATCGAGGAGCTGAAGGCCCGCAAGATCCTGGTCGACCGGGACGAGGACGGCTACCTGCTCCAGATCTTCACCAAGCCGGTCCAGGACCGTCCCACTGTCTTCTTCGAGCTGATCGAGCGGCACGGCTCGCTGGGCTTCGGCAAGGGCAACTTCAAGGCGCTCTTCCAGGCGATCGAGCGGGAGCAGGAAGCCCGCGGCAACCTGTAACACTTGCAAGCGTGACGCAACCTCCGTCGTACCCGACGCCGCCGGCCGGTGGGCCCCGACCCACCGCCGGCGGCTTCGCGCCGCAGCCCGGACCAAACCCCCAGGGGTACGCCCCGCAGTACCGCCATGCCGAGTTCACGCGAGCAGTCGTCGTTAAGGTGTCCCCGTGAGCGAGCAAAGCGGACTGGTGGCGGCGTGAGCGTTCAACCTGGTTGGTACGTCGACCCCTCCGACACGGAGACCCGGCGTTACTGGGACGGCGAGGGCTGGCTCGGTGCGCCCATTCCCGTCGACGCCACCCCACCGGATGGTCCGCCGCCGCCCGAGCCGCCGCCCGCGCCGGTCACCCCGGCCGCGCCCGCGGCGGCGACTACCCCCGAGTCGGCGACCGGCGCGCCAGGTTGGTCACCCCAGCAGGGCCCACCCCCCGGGTACGGCCAGCAGCCGGGGCACGGCCCGGGCTGGGGACCGCAGGCCGGTCCGCCGGGCTGGGGCCCGCAGGGCGGTCCGCCGGGCTGGACCCCGCCGGGTGCCCCTCCCGGCTGGGCGCCTCCGGCCGGTCACCCCGGCTGGCCCGGACGACCGCCGGAGCCGCTACCGCACGGTTTCAGGTTGGCCGGCTACGGCCGTAGGTTGGTCGCCCGGCTGATCGACTTCGGCCTCGTCTTCGCACTGAACGTGGTTGTCAACGGCTGGTTCGTCTGGCGCTGGGCTCAGGAGTGGGCGCCGTACTGGCAGGAGGTCTTCCGGCGCGCGTCGCGCGGCGACACTTCCGCCGACGGCCTGCCGCTCCCCAGTGAGCAGGCGAATTCTCTGCTGGTGGCGATTCTGCTGATCGCCACGGCGCTCTGGCTGGCGTACGAGGTGCCGACGATGGCTTCCGGCGGGCAGACCGTCGGCAAGCGGGTGATGCGGATCCGGGCGGTGCCGATGGCCGCCGACCAGCCGCTGGGCGTCCGCCGCGCGCTGAGCCGGTGGAGCACGCTGGGCCTGCCGACTCTGCTCTGGTACTGCGCCGGGCTGGGCCTGGTGCTGCAACTGGTCGATTCTCTCTCTCCCCTCTTCGACCACCCCCTGCGCCAGGCGCTGCATGACAAGCGCGCGCAGACGGTGGTCGTCGAGGTCCCCCAGCACATCGATACCGCCCCCTCGAACGACCGTAACCAGCCCCCGGGAGACACCCCATGACCGACTCCGGACGTCACCAGCCGGCGCTGCGGCTGACCCGCGTCGACCTGGACGCGCTGCCCAGCTACGTGCCGGGGCGCAGCCCCGCCGACCTGGCCCGGGAGTTGGGCCTGCCGGAGGCAATCAAGCTGGCCAGCAACGAGGTGCCGTACGGGCCGCTGCCCGGCGTGGTGGAGGCGGTCACCGAGGCGATCACCACCTCGCACCGCTACCCGGACATGGGTGTGGTCGCGCTGCGGGACGCGCTGGCCCAGCGGTACGGGGTGGACGCCGATCGGATCGCCACCGGATGCGGTTCGGTGGCGCTGGCCGAGCACCTGGTGCGGGCCACCTGCCTGCCCGGTGACGAGGTGCTCTACTCGTGGCGGTCCTTCGAGGCGTACCCGATCATCGTGGCGACCAGCGGCGCGACAAGCGTGCGGGTGCCCAACGACGCCGGGCACGGGCACGACCTGGCGGCGATGGCTGCGGCGGTGACCGACCGGACCCGGGTGATTTTCGTCTGCAACCCGAACAACCCCACCGGTACGGCGGTGCGCCGGGCCGAGTTGGACCGGTTCCTCGACGCGGTGCCGGACGACGTTCTGGTGGTCATCGACGAGGCGTACCGGGAGTTCGTCACCGACGCGGAGGTGCCGGACGGTCTCGACTACCTGGACCGGCCGAACGTGGCGGTGCTGCGCACGCTGTCGAAGGCGTGGGGGCTCGCGGGGCTGCGCATGGGTTGGCTGGTTGCCCAGCCGGTGGTGGCCGCGGCCATCCGGAAGGTGGCGACCCCGTTCTCGAGCAGCACGGCAGCCCAGGCCGGGGCGCTCGCCGCGCTGACCCAGGTGGCGGAGATGGAGCGCCGCTGCGCCCTTGTCGTCGCCGAGCGGGACCGGGTCACCGAGGCGCTGCGCAAGTTCGTGCCCGAGGTGCCGGCGAGCCAGGCCAACTTCGTCTGGCTGCCGCTGGGCGAGCGGGCCGTGGCGTTCGGCAAGGCGTGCGAGGCGCGCGGTGTGATCGTGCGGCCGTTCGCCGGGGACGGGGTCCGGGTCACCATCGGCACCCCGGCCGAGAACGACGCGTTCCTGGCCGCCGCGGAGGCAGCGTCGAGCTGAGCACCACCCGGTCACTATGACCAATTAGTGACGTATGGGCTGTTTGTCCGATTGCGTGCCTTGTTTGCCCTATCTTCCGAAGTAGCCGACGCGCCGAGGATCGTGTCGGCTCACTTCGAGAAAACGGGGTACCGAACAGTGCGCACTGCCAAGATCGTTCTGGCCGGAGCGGCCGCCGCGGCGATGGTGGGATTCCTCGCCGCGCCGGCTGCCGCCGCGCCCACCGACACCACCGACACCACGTTCGAGGTGCTTGCCGGCACCCTCGACATCGTCGCGCCGGCCACCGCCGACCTCGGTGACGGCGCCCCCGGTGGCACCATCACCGGCCAGCTCGGCACGGTGACGGTCACCGACTCCCGAGGCGCAGCCGACGCCTCCTGGGTCGCCTCGGTGACCGCGACGGTCTTCCAGACCGGCGGCGGCTCGCCACCCGAGACGGTGCTGCCGTCCGAGATCGACTACTGGTCCGGCCCGGCGACGGCGACCACCGGTGACGGCACCTTCACGCCGGGGCAGGCCACCGCCGGCGACGCCGCAGCGCTGGACAGCGTCACCCCGCTCACCGCCTTCACCCACAGTGGCGGCACCGGCGGCAACACCGCCGCCTGGAACCCCACACTGGTGGTCAACGTTCCGCTGGACAGCATCGCGGGCGTCTACACCGGCACGGTGACACATTCCGTGGCGTAGCCGTCGGGGGCGGTCGGTCATCGCGGTCGCGCTCGCCCTGTTCTGCCTTGCCGGTCCGGGTCTGTCGACCCGGGCCGGCGCGGTCGAACCGGATGCGGGCCCGGACGACGGCACCATCGGGATCCGGCTGCTGGAAGCCCCGACCGAGCGCCGCACCGACCCCCGGGCGCTGCGCTACATCGTCGACCACCTACCGCCGGGCACCACCATCAAGCGGCAACTGCTGATCGTCAACCGCACCGACCAGACCCGTCGGGTCGACGTGTACCCGGCGGCGGCGACCCTGGAGGACGCGGGGTTCCGCTTCGGCGAGGGTCGCGCCGAGAACGAGCTGACCACCTGGGTCACCCTCGACGAGCGCTCGGTCGAGCTGGGACCGTGGGCAGAGACCCGGGTCCGAGCGACCATCACCGTGCCGCCGGCCGCTTCCCGGGGCGAGCGGTACGGGGTGGTCTGGGCGTCCACCGCCTCGACGCCTCGGGCCGGCGGCGAGATCACCCAGGTCCACCGGGTCGGAGTCCGGATGTACCTCGACGTCGGGCCCGGCGGCGAACCCGCCTCCGACTTCTCAATCGGCGAGATGCGCCCGGCTCGCAGCCCCGAGGGCGAACCGTCGCTGACCGTCCAGGTCACCAACACCGGAGGCCGTGCCATCGACCTGACCGGCGCGGTCATCCTGAGCGACGGCCCGGCCGGCAGTCGGGCCGGCCCGTTTCCGGTCGGGCAGGGCGTCACGCTGGCGCCGGGCGCCTCCGGGCAGGTCATCGCCCGACTCCCGACCACGTTGCCGAACGGCCCCTGGAAGGCGGAGGTGAACCTGGAGAGCGGCCTGGTGAAGCGGAGCGTCACCGCGCAGGTCACGTTCCCCGAGGCTGGTCAGGTCGGGAAACGGGGCAGTGTCGTCTCCCGGATCTTCTCCGGGTGGACAGTGGCCGCGGCGGTCGTGGGCCTGCTGCTGGTCGTCGGCCTCGCCATGCTGGCCCGCCGGTCCCGCCGGTCCGGGCAGTCTCGGCCTCCCACCATCCGCCCGAGGGAGCGCACCCCGGCCGGCCGATGATCGCGCGGGCAGCCCGAGCGCCTGCTCCGGCCAGAGCCCGTGAGCTCGGCCTGCTCCGGCCAGAGCCCGTCAGCTCGGCCTGCTCCGGCGGGCGGCGATCCACCCGGCGGCGAGCAGGGCTGCGCCCAGCACGGCGAGGAGCAGCACCGACCCGCCCGACCCGGTGACCGGCAACTCACCGCCGTGACTCGGTGTGGGCTGGGGTGGTGCCGTCGGCGTGGACGTGGGCGGCGGTTGAGTCGGGGGCGGCGTCGGCGACGCCGGCAGGATCTCGAAGGTGACTCCCGTGCCCGTCGTCGGCTCGGCCCGTACGACGCCGAAGCCCTGCGCCGAGGCGGGGTCGGCGGCCAGCACCGGCGACGCCGCCAACGCCAGGCTCGCGGTGGCGGCGAGCGCGCCGCCCACGAGGTAGTTGGCTGCTGTCCTGGCCATGCGCCGACCCCTTCCACCGGAAACCTGAACCGTGAAAAACGTACCCTTTCACGACAAAAGGAATGGAATGGTTCGGTGTTCCGAGGCCGAAGACGCCACGATCAGGTGGCGGCCAGAATCACCGTCTCGCCGGTGTAGTAGTAGCGCCGGTCGTCGCCGGTGGGGTCGACCGGCCTTCGGAGCCGCTCGATCGCGACGAACCCGTCCTCGGCCGTCACCGCCCCGGGTGCCCAGCCGGTCCCGTCCGAGCCGACATTGAGCGCGAAGCGGGACAACTGCCTGCCGGTCACCGGATCCAGCGTCACCAGATCGTTCGCCTCGGTCAGCAGGTGCACCCGGCCAGGCTGCCCGGCCAGTACCCGAGCCGCGCCCAGGCCCGCGGACCGCCACAGCTGGCCGCCCGTACGCGCCGATCGACCCACCACCACGCCGTCGAGCACGGCGACTGACTGCTCACCGACCAGCGCGGCACCGGCCGGATCCAACGCGGGGGCGGCGACCGGCGACCGGGCAGTCAACAACCAACCCTGACCGCCCTCGTCACCCGGCCCGGCGGTCCGCAACCCCAGACAGTCCGATCCACCGGTACGACAGCCGAGTGGCGTCACCACAAACCCGTCCGGGCCGCCCGGCGGACGCCAACGCTCACGTACCTCGCCCGTCGCCGCGTCCCGGAACTCGACAGCGGCCGCTCCGGCGCAGGTGTCCAGACCGATCAGCAGCCCGGTGGCGCTGGTGCCGACATCACTACGGCACCTGCCGCCGGGCAGTTCGACCCGCCACAGCTCCCGGCCGCCGCTCAGCTCGACTCCACGCGCCTGGGCATCCCCGGTCACCACCAGCACGACCCGCCCGTCGGGAAGGTCGGTGAGCTGGAGGCCTGGCGCATCCCAGACGGTCGCCGCCCAGGTACGCCGCACCGGCGCCGTGCTCTCCACGGGCTCCGGTCCGTCGGCTCGCCAGAGCACCCCGCCGGTCCGGGCGTCGAGTGCGACGAGTTGCCCGTCGGACCAGCGGCTGACCACAGTGCTGCCGCTCGCCACCACACCGGTCAGCTCGGCCGGCCACCGCCGGTACGACCAGAACGGCGAGGTCCGGTACCGCCCGTCGACCGGCCGGTCGGCGTAGACCTGGCGGTGCGCGGCGTACACCCGCAGTCTCCCGTCGACGATCAACGGGGCGACCGGCAACCGACCGATCACTCCGGCAGCAGGCCGGGCCGGGGCCGGGTAGTCGGCCCGTGCCACGGTGCTCACCTCAGCCGGTGCGAGGACCCGGTGGACGACGACCGCGACGGCTGCCGTCGCGAGCAGCGCCGCGACCACGATCGCGAGCCGTCGCCGGCCTCTCGGGAACCTCATGCCGCACCTCCGCCCGGCACCCTACCCAGCGGAGGGGGCCGGACCCCGTTCAGGTCACGGCGACGGCTGACGGCCTGGCGCTCAGGCGGCTTCGACGGAGCCGGTGGCACCGGCCGCCACGGCAAGGTCGGCGAGATCACGCCAGAGCGCCGCCTCGACCGCCCGCGCGGCAAGCCCGCCGAGCAACAGTGCCACCACCCGACCGTACGGAGCGGTCGGCACCGCCTCGTGGGTGACGGTGATCGCGGTGCAGCCCCGACGGCGGCGGCGGACCGGCCGCAGGCTCCAGGTGATGCGGTAGTCGGCGCCGGTGCCGGAGGAGCAGAGCACCAGTCGTTGCGGTGCGAGCGCCTCGACCACCAGGAACTCCTCGGTCAGCGTGCCGCCGCCCGGCTGGACCCGTTCCTCGCGCCAGGAGGTGCCCGGCCCGAACGAACCCGGGGTGAGCACTTCGATCGGGCCGGCTGCGGTCAACCGGGCGGCGCGGCCGGGCAGGTCGGTCAGCAGACGCCAGACGTCGACAGCGTGCGCCTCGATGATTCCGGTAATCGCCACCGTCGACATGCCACCCTCCCGTGTCCCCGACGGTACGCGGAGTGAGGGCCGGACGGGGCCCCCGGAGCGGAATTTCCACCACCCGGGGGCCACGCTGTCCGATTGGGCGGTCGCTCCGGCACCGGTCGTCGTCGACCGGCACCGAAGCGCCGGTCAGCGCTCGAAGCGACCGGCCCGAATGGCGCCGATGAACGCTGTCCACCCCGGCGGGCTGACCGCGAGTGTGGGACCGGCCTGGTCCTTGGAGTCGCGGACTCCGACCAGACCATGGACGTCGACCAGGTTGTCCGCCACTTCCACGCAGAGCCCCTGGTCGTTTGAGCGGCTGCTGGTACGCCAGACCGCGCCCGCAAGATCGTGCATCGTCGTTACCTCCGTGTGCGTCGGGATTGCCCCACCGCTGTGGCCGGGCGTGGGCCCGGCCCGTGTGGGACGACTTGATCCGCGTGACCAACGGCGCAACGAGGGCTCTTGATCGCACCCGCTGTGCGATCAAGAGTCCCGTGAACGAGACGACTCGAAGACCAGATGGTCAGAGCGCTCCGGAGGGGGCGCAGTAATCCGACTCGGCAGTGGAAGCCGCTGACGTACTGGGCGCCGCAGCCCCGGCTTCAACGCGCCGGACGAACGGTGCCGGACACCTCACCGAGGGCGATGGTGGTGCCGTCCGGGCCGGGCGCGGTGGCGGTGATGGTCACCGTGTCGCCGTCGTTGAGGAAGGTACGGCTCTCGCCGCCCACGGTGACCGGCTCGGCCCCACCCCAGGTCAGTTCCAGGAAGGACCCGACCTGTCCCCGGTCCGGGCCGGAGACGGTCCCGGAGGCGTACAGGTCGCCGGTGCGCAGCGAGGCCCCGTTGACGGTGAGGTGCGCCAACTGCTGCGCGGGGGTCCAGTACATCGTGGCGAACGGGGGCTCACTGACCTGGTCGCCGTTCCACTCGACCGCCAGGCGCAGGTCCAGGCCCAGGTGCGGCACGTCCCGCAGGTAGTCCACCACCGGCGGGTCCTGGTCGGGGGCCGGCACAAAGGCGTCGGCGAGGGCGTCCAGTGGCGTCACCCAGGCCGAGACCGAGGTGGCGAACGACTTGCCGAGGAACGGGCCGAGCGGCTGATACTCCCAGGCCTGGATGTCGCGGGCCGACCAGTCGTTGACCAGCACCACCCCGAAGACGTGCTCGGCGAAGTCGTCAACGGAAACCCGGTCGCCCAACGCGCTGGGTACGCCCACCACGAAGCCCACCTCGGCCTCGATGTCGAGGCGTACCGATGGGCCGGTGACCGGGCCCTCGGCGGAGGCCCGCTGCCCGGTCGGCCGGGTCACCGGCGTGCCGGAGACGACCACGGTGCCGGCCCGGCCGTGGTAGCCGATCGGCAGGTGCTTCCAGTTCGGCAGCAGCGGCGGCTGACCGGGGCGGAAGATCTGCCCGACGTTCGACGCGTGGTGAACGGATGAGTAGAAGTCGACGTAGTCGGCCACCTCGATGGGGAGCAGCAACTCCACGTCGTCGAGGGGCACCAGCAGCGGCTCCACCGCCTCCCGGTGCGCCGGGTCGGTCAGCAGCTCGGCGATCCGCTGCCGTGCCGCCGTCCACTGCGGACGCCCCAGGGCCATGAAGTCGTTGAGCACGGGCCGGCACAGCGTGCCGGCGGCCAGCACCAGCTCGGCGGCCTCGGCCGCCGCGAGGTCGAAGACCCACGACCCGATCCGTACGCCGATCCGCGACGGGCCCCCGTTCTGCCGGAACACCCCGTACGGCAGGTTCGTCACCCCGTACGGCGAACCGTCGGCGCCGGTCACCCAGGTCATGCGTCGTAGCCCCCGTTCACCAGCCCAAGCCGGATCAGATCGGTCAGTGGTTCCAGGATGCTGCACGAGCCGAAGCCCACCCACAGGGGGCGAGGCCCGTCCAGTCGTGCCGTCGTGCGCTCCACCAGTGGGCGCGGGTCGACCACTGTGAGCAGCTCGGCGACCGAGCGCACACCGTCACCGTCAGCGGCGGCCAGTGTCGCGGCCAGTACGTTGGCGTAGCCGTGGTGGGTGAACCCGGTCTCCGGGTCCAGGTGTCGGATCGCCTGGTGCAGTCCGGCGGTGAGCTTGAACGGCAGGCCCCGGTCCCGGCAGGCGCAGATCACAGTGGCCAACTCGGTCGGGGTGGGGAAGAGTTCCGCGGCCAGGCCGCCGGTGCGGAACTTGGCCGCGATCGGCACCCCGTCGGCCCGTGCGGCGACGAGCGCGTCCAGTGCGCCCATCAGCCCGAAGGTCAGCGGCAGTTCGGCGTAGACGGTTTCCACGCCCGGTAGCGCGTCGGTCAGGCGCAGCAACTCGGCGATGCCGGGCAGCGGGTCCTCGCCGCGCTTGGCGACCGCCACCTCGACCTGACGCGCGGTGACGCCGTCGGGGGCGAGAAACGACAGCGCGAGCGGCAGGTTCCCGATCCCGGTGTCACCGATCACCCCGACCACCAGGCCCTCGCCCGGGTCGACGAGACCGCTCAGCGCACCGGCGGCCACGTCCGACGCGGGGATCAGCAGTGGGCCGACCAGGTCGGCGTACCAGGCGGCGCGGTGCTGGCGGTGGGCGACCAGTGCGTCGTGCAGCGCGGCGCTGCCCGGTGGGAAGACGGCGGCGTCGTCCACCAGGCCGGTCAGGAGTGCTGGCACCTGCGTTGACACGGAACAAGAATGTACGGGACGCTACGAGGAACGGACAACAGCGTCCGATTATCGGACGCCCTCGGCCGGTGAACGGGAAATATCGGGAGGCGAGATGCCGTACTACCGCAGCGTCGGCGAGGTGCCGCGCAAGCGCCACACCCAGTTCCGGCAGCCCGACGGCAGCCTCTACGCCGAGGAGCTGATGGGCCAGGAGGGCTTCTCCTCCGACTCGTCCCTGCTCTACCACCGGCACGCGCCCACGGCGATCCTGGCCGCCGACGAGTTCACCCCACCCGCCTTCACCCGGGTGCCGAACCTGCCGCTCAAGCCCCGCCACCTGCGCACCCACAAACTGGACACCGGCGGTTCCGACCCCATTCTCGGCCGGCAGTACCTGCTCGCCAACGACGACGTACGGATCGGTTACGCGGTCGCCGACCGACCCTCACCGCTGTTCCGCGACGCCACCGGGGACCACTGCCTCTACGTCGAGTCGGGCACCCTTCGGGTCGAGTCTCCGTTCGGCGTGCTGGACGCGGTCGCCGGCGACTACGTCGTCATCCCCACCTCGACCATCCACCGGCTGGTGCCCACCGGCGACCAGCCCGTCCGGCTGCTCGCCGTCGAGGCGTCCGGGCACATCGGCCCGCCCAAGCGCTACCTCTCCGTGCGCGGCCAGTTCCTGGAGCACTCGCCGTACTGCGAGCGGGACGTACGCGGCCCCGACGCCCCGCTGCTCGTCGACGGCGATGAGGTCGAGGTGCTGGTCCGGCACCGACGCGGGTGGACCCGCTACGTCTACGCCCACCACCCGTTCGACGTGGTCGGCTGGGACGGGCACCTCTACCCGTGGGCGTTCTCCATCCACGACTTCGAGCCGATCACCGGCCGCATCCACCAGCCCCCGCCGGTGCACCAGACCTTCCAGGGGCCCAACTTCGTCATCTGCTCGTTCGTACCGCGCAAGGTCGACTATCACCCGCAGTCGATCCCGGTGCCGTACAACCACCACAACGTCGACTCCGACGAGATGCTCTTCTACACCGGCGGCAACTACGAGGCGCGGCGCGGCTCCGGCATCGAGCAGGGCTCGATCTCCCTGCACCCGTCCGGTTTCACCCACGGCCCCCAGCCGGGTGCCGCCGAGCGTTCCATCGGCGCGGACTACTTCGACGAGTTGGCCGTCATGGTCGACACCTTCCGCCCGCTGGATCTCTGCGACGCCGCCAGCTCCTGCGAAGACGAGGGGTATGCCTGGACCTGGGCGCGCTAGCGGATGGCGGTACGCGTGAACACCGCGAACTCGGCCACCGCCGTGGTGGCGATGGCCAGCACCAGGGGCCATGGGGAGCCGACCACGGCGTACACCAGCAGCAGCAGCGGCGCGGCGGCCACGGCGTAGATGGCCAGGGCCATCGCCCGGTCCGAGTGCAGCAGGGCGGGCAGGACGGTCCGGGTCAGCCCGGGCAGCCGAGCCGCGAGCTGCCAGACGATGATCCCGCCGGTGAGGGCGGCGAGCACCGCCAGGACGCGGGAGAACCCGTCGCTCGCCGACGCCGCGAACGCGACCAGCACCGCCGCGACCAGCGACCACCCCGCGCCGTAGAGCACCAGGCGGTGCAGCCCGTACGCGAGGGTCCGTGGCGAGTCGATCCGGCTCGGGCTGACCGTCACCGCCTCGGCGACGTGCTCCAACGCCTCCGACCAGCGGCGCTGCTCCAGCCGCATGACGCCAACGTCGTGGCCGGCCTCGCCGATCCGTGGGTCGAGCCGCAGCGCCTCCCGGTAGGCCCGCTCGGCCAGGTCGAACAGGTTCAGGCGGGCGGCGACCAGGCTCAGCACCAGGTGCGCCTGCGGCTCCTGCGGGGCCAGCTCGACACCGCGCCAGGCCGCGTTCAGCGCCGGCTGACCGTTGCGGGCGCCGGCCAGGATCGCCGCCGCGCTCCGCTGGGCGTACGCGTCGGCCGGGCCGAGGGTGAGGATCCGATCAGCGGTGGCAGCCGACTCGCTGTAGCGCTCCAGGTCGGCCAGGGCCATGCCCCTGGCGGCCAGCGGCGGCAGGGCCTCCGGTGCGGCGGCCACTGCCGTGTCGGCGGCGGTGAGCGCCTCGGCCGGGCGGTCGGCGGCCAGGTGCACCCGGGCCAGCATGGTGAGCGCGTCGACGTCATCCGGCTGGAGGGCCAACCCGTAGGCCAGCTCCCCGGCCGCCTCGTCGTAGCGGCCGAGTTCGGCGAGGAGTTGGGCCCGCTGGACGTAGCCGTCGGCGGCGGACTGGTCGGGGGTGGGGTCGCTGGACATCGCGGCGAGCTTAGGCGGCCGACGCGTCGTACACCAGGGCCACCGCGACCCCGGCCAACCCTTCCTCGCGGCCCGCGAAGCCGAGCCCGTCGGTGGTCGCCGCCGAGACGGTGACCGGGGCGCCGACAGCGGCGGAGAGGACCTCCTGCGCCTCCGCCCGACGCCCGCCGATCTTGGGGCGGTTGCCGATGACCTGCACGGACACGTTGCCGATCTCCAGGCCGGCGGCGCGCACCCGACGGGCCGTCTCGGTCAGCAGAGCCACCCCGGACGCGCCGGCCCACTCCGGCTGGCCCACCCCGAAGGCGGAACCGAGATCACCGAGACCGGCGGCGGAGAGCAACGCGTTGCAGGCCGCGTGCGCGGCCACGTCGGCGTCCGAGTGCCCGGCGAGGCCGTCCTGGTCGGGCCAGAGCAGCCCAGCCACCCAGCACGGCCGGCCCGGCTCGAACGCGTGCACGTCGGTGCCGATGGCCACCCGGGGAACGATCATGAGCAGAGGGTACGCGTCAATCGGCTGCGGCAAGCAGATGCTCGGCCAGAGCCAGGTCGAACGGTCGAGTGATTTTCAGCGCGTACTCCGAGCCGGGCACGCAGCTCACCGCGACGCCCTGCTTCTCGACCAGCCCGGCGTCGTCGGTGAGGGAGTCACCGGCGGCGGCGTGGGCGGCGCTGAGCACTGCCCGACAAAAACCCTGCGGGGTCTGCACCGCGCGCAGGGCGGAACGGTCGACGGTGCCGAGCACCACCTCGTCGGCACCGACTTCCTTGATCGTGTCGACGACCGGCAGGACCGGGATCACCGCATCACGCCCGCCACGCACCGCCGCCGCGACGGATTCGACCAGCTCAGGTGGGGTGAGCGCCCGGGCGGCATCGTGCACCAGGACGATCGTCGGGCCGGCGGGCACCGCAGCCAGCGCCGCGGCCACCGACGCCTGCCGTTCGGCACCACCGGGCACCACGATCACCGGGGCGACCGGGGCCAACAGCTCGCGGACGGCCTGTACCTCGGCGGCCGGCGCGGCCACCACGATGGTGTGCACCGACGGCGCGGCGGCCAGTCGACGCACGGCGTGCACCAACAACGGTTCACCGGCGAGCAGGCGCAGCGCCTTGGGTCGCCCGGGGCCGAGCCGTACGCCGGCACCCGCCGCAGGCACGAGGACCGCGACGTCACCGCGCGGATTGAGCTGCGCGGTCACGTCGCGGTCCTCGGTGGTTTCTTCACTACGAAGTGGGTACGACGATGCTGTGCGGACTAGGCCTCGGTGAGGACCTTGTCGAGCAGCGTCTCCGCCTCATCCTTGGTGCTCTTCTCGGCCAGCGCGACCTCGCCGACGAGAATGTCGCGGGCCTTGGCGAGCATCCGCTTCTCGCCCGCAGAGAGGCCCCGCTCCCGCTCCCGGCGCCACAGGTCACGCACGACCTCGGCGACCTTCAGCGGGTTGCCGGAAGCCAGCTTTTCCAGATTGGCCTTGTAACGCCGTGACCAGTTGGTCGGCTCCTCGGTGTGCGGAGCCCGCAGAACGTCGAAGACCTTACCGAGGCCCTCTTCGCCGACCACCTCGCGGACGCCCACGATCTCGGCGTTCTCGGCCGGCACCCGGACCGTCAGGTCACCCTGCGCGACCCTCAGGACGAGGTATTGCTTAGGCTCGCCCTTGATGACCCGAGTCTCGATTGCCTCGATGAGTGCGGCCCCGTGGTGGGGGTAAACAACGGTCTCGCCGACACTGAAAACCATAGGTTCGAAACCCCTTTCGCTGTGTCTAGGGTAACACGCTCAGGCACCGATGTCTCACCGATGTCCTGACCGTTGGCGCAGCTCAGGGGCCCTGTGAGAGGTCTTGCTTCAGCTTGACAGGCGGTCAAACCGATGGTTCGAACACGCTCCGTAACGCGGAAATGACTGCCCGGTACGGGTGAACAGAACGTCGAGATCAAGGGCTATGCGCTCCTCCCATGGTAGCCCGGCCAGCAGGACCGCGCCCAGATGTAGCGGGAGGAGCCCCTGGTGCGCGACCCTGGAGACCGAGCCGCACTCAGCTCTCGAGACGCTTCCAGGAGGTCCGATGGGCAAGCCGGACGCAGAGGGACACGGGCCAGCCGAGGGCCTGCCGGGCCTCCCGCCCGAATGGGGCCGCGTGGTGGTTCCCGACGACGCCTCCGCGCTGGCCGTCGAGGCCACTCAGATCCGCCGTGAGCTGCGCCGGGCCGGCAGCCTCCCGGGCGGTCACCAGGCCCTGGGCCTGCCGCTGGTGGTCCTGCTGGTGGCGGTCCTCACCACGCTGGCCGGCCTGCTGGCGGTCACCTGGCCCCGCGCCAACCGCGGCGCCGACCGGCCGACCCCGGCCCCCTGGTCGCCACCCGCGACCCTCGTCGGTCGGGCGCTGCCCGCACTGGACCTGGTCGACGCGGACGACGCACCGGTGCCACTGCGCGGCCTGCTACCCGCCATGATCATTCTGTTGGACGGCTGTCCCTGCCCGGATCGGGTCGGCGACGCCCTGGCAGCCGCGCCCAGCGGCGTCTCCGTGGTCACCGTCACCGGAGGGCGGACGCCGTCGGCCAGGCCCACCATCGAGAGGCAGGCTCGCGCCCTGGCCGACCCCGCCGGAGGCCTGCGTTCGTTCCTCGGCCAGCCGGCCCGCCCCGGCGCCGCGACCGCCCTCCTCGTCGACCGGGCCGGCCTCGTCACGCGGGTGCTGCCCGAGCTGGGCACCAGCGACACCTACCGAAACGATCTGAGCGTCCTGGCCGGCTGACGCCGCGCCTAGAGCGGCAGCGCGACGAGCTGCGCCTGAATGTCGATGGGCCGGTCGACGGCCGAGAACGACACCCGGAACGGCCCGCCGTCGGGCAGCACCTCGGCATTGGCGATCGTGCCGTCACAGTCGATGCGCGACTGACCGACGATCTCGGCCCCGGTGCTGGTAACCGCCATCGTGCCCGGGCGGGTGCACCGGTACTGGAGCAGGTAACGCCCACCGTCGTTGCCGGCCTGCCGGGTCAGTGCCTGGCCAGGAGCGAGGCCCCGCTGCTCTCGCCAGATCGTCTCGCGGAACGGGGGCAGGTCACCCGCGGGGAAGAGCACCTCAGGATCACCCTCGATGTCGCTGATCGAGCCCGTCGCCGGGTCGATCACCACCCGCGAACCGCTCTCCACCCGGACGACCTCGCCGGTGCTCGGGTTCATCCGCACCGTCACCCGCTCGTCAGGCTCCGCAGCCGCGAGGAGACGTTCCATCCGGGTGCTGACGCTCGGCCCGACCGATGGCACCGCCACCGCCGAAGGGACGGTCGCCCCCGCCGTCGACGCTGGCGCGGCGGCACGCCACCACCAGCCGCCGACGACCAGAACGGCCACCGCAGCACCGAACAGCACCACCGAGCGCAGCCGGTCGTCCGCTGTCGCATCCACCCCCTGAGCGTACCGGCCGGGCCGGCGAGGTTCAGTCCTGTCGATCGAGCAGGGCGGCGTACAGGGTGAGGCCGGGGCCGAAGGCCAGCATGACGATGCGCCGAGCCGCCGGTGTCGCCCGACCCAACCGGTCCAGGATCAGCAACACTGTCGGCGACGAGCAGTTGCCGTGCTCGTCCAGCGTCGCCCGGGACGCCGCCAGCCCCAGCGGGGGCAGCGCCAACTCCCGCTCCACCACGTTGAGGATCCGCGGCCCGCCCGGGTGCACCGCCCAACCGTCCACCTCGGAGCTGGTGACGCCGTGCCGGGCCAACAGATCGTCGACCAGCCCTCGGACGTGCCTCGACAGCACCTGCGGGACCTTTGGCGACAAGCCCATCCGGAACCCGGCGTCGGTGACGTCCCAGGTCATGTGGTCGGCGGTCGAGGTGTCGGTGACGGCGGTGACCTCGCGCACCGCGTACCCCGAGCCGCCCGGCACGACCACAGCGGCGACCGCGGCGTCGGAGAAGAGCGCGTGGGAGACGATCTGCTGGGTGTCCACCCGGGCGCTGGACGGTTGAATGTGCAGGCTGGTCAGCTCCGCGCAGAGCAGCAGCGCCGGTCGCCCCCGGGCGGTGACGAAGTCACTCGCCGCGCCGAGCCCCGGCAACGCCGCGTAACAACCCATGTGACCGACGAACATCCGCTGGGTGTCAGCGGCCATGCCCAGGTCCCGGGCGAGCAGGATGTCCAGCCCCGGGGTGGCGTACCCGGTGCAGGAGCAGACGATGAACAGCCCGATGTCGCCGGCGCTCAGCCCGGCCGCCGTCAACGCCCGACCCACCGCCTCCTTGCCCAGCGGCAGCGCCTCCACCTGGTAGCGGCGCATCCGGCGCTCCGTCGGCCAGTCCGAGACGTCCTCCAGCAGCGGATTGACAGCGGCCTGCCGCCGGGTCACCCCCGAGTTGGCGAAGATCCGCTGGGCCAACGACCGGGTGGTGCCGGAGAAGTGCCGGGAGAAGAAGCCCTCCCACAACTCGTCCTGCGAAGCGGACGGCGGCTGCGCTGTCCCGAGCCCCGCGATCACTGGTACGAACACGATCCCCACCTCTCGTCAGATGCTGTCCTCCCCCTGGCCGTCCCACCAGCCACCTCGGCTGGTCGTTCCTCCGTGCGAGCCCGCGGCGGGCTCACCAACGCGGTGCCGATCCGTCACGATCCGGGTCGCCGCCGAGCGCGGCGATGCCGAGCCAGTCGGCGCAGACGTCCGACGTGGCCGGGTGCAGCGAGCCGCAGCGGGCGTCGCGGTAGAGCCGCTCCAGCGGATGTCCACGGCGGGTCGCCGAGGTGCCCGCCGCCTCCAGGACCGACGCCGCCACCTCGGCGGCCGTGGTGCCGGCGAGCAGCTTCGCCCGCCACACCCAACGGTTGGTCTCCTCGTCACCGGGCGCCTCGTCCACCCGGCGGGCCGCCTCGGCCACCACCAGCTGAGCGGCGGCAGTCGCCGCGTCCGCCCGACCCAGCCGGGCCCGCACCGCCGGCAGGGCGGACAGGTTGCGGGCGTTGAGATGCTCGGCCGCCGCGTCGATCGCCGCACGGGCGACCCCCACGTAGACGGCCGCGTAGCTGGCCACCAACCAGTGCGGCATCAGCTGGGCGACCACCAGCGCAAGCCCCTCCACCCCACCGAGCAGCCGGTCGGCGGGCACTGTGACGTCCAGGTGCAGGTCGTGGGAGGAGGTGGCGCGCATGCCGAGTGAGTCCCAGGTCCGCTCCACGGTCAGCCCGTCACCGGCCGGCACCAGGAACTGTGAGACCACCGACTGGTCGGCCGTGCTGCGTGCCGCCACCAGGTAGCCGTCCGCGTGCCCGGCGCCGGAGCAGAAGGTCTTGCTGCCCTTGAGATGCCAGCCCCCGTCGGTCGGCTCGTACGCGGTGGTCAGCTGGGACAGCCGCGCGCCCGCGCCCCGCTCGCTCATCGCCACCGCGTACCAGGAGCCCTGCGCCGCCGCGCTGAGCAGCCGGTCGCGGGCGGCCAGCGCCTCGTCGGGTACGCCCAGCGCCTCGGCCAACTCCTCGGTGACCGCGCCCAGCGCGCCGGTCACCGAGGCGTGCATGTTGAACACCAGGGCGGTCGCACCGTTGCCCCGGGCAAGCTCAGTGGCCACCGCGGCGTACTCGGCGAAGGTGGCGCCCAGACCGCCGAGCGCCCGGGGCACCATCAGCCCGAACAGGCCGGCCTCGCGCAGGTCGGTGAAGTCGTCCACTGGGAAGGAACCGTCCCGGTCGTGCTCGGCCGCCCGCGCGGCGAACCGCGGCGCCAACCGGCGTGCTGCCTCGAGCGCGTGCACCGTCATCTCGTTCCTCCTCGGCGTTCCATACCCCGCCACGGCCGGACTATCCTTTGCGGACCCCCCGGCCCTGGTAGAGCACGGCGGTGGAGCGGGTCGGCACGATGCGCGGCGCGCGGCCGGCGGGCACCGCTGCGGCCGTTCGGCTCGCGCGGGCACGGCGCAACAGCCAGGCGAGCATGCCGCCGACCTGCGGACGGATGCCCCGCAGACTCAGGTCGACACCGTGTCGCGCGCACTCGGCCACCAGCGCCCGATCGTCCACGAAGAGCAGTGGGTCGTGGATGCCGCGGGGCACCGTCGGCAGCCGCTCGGCGATCCGGACCGCGACGAGCCGGGCCAGCGCCGTGTCGTTGAGGGTGTCCAGCACCAGCACGCCACCGGGGCGCAGCAGACGGCAGGCTTCGGCCACCGCGCGCGGCCAGGCCGGCACGTGCTCCAGCAACTCACCCGCCGAGACCACGTCGGCGCAGCCGTCAGGCAGCGGGACCGCTGTGGCGTCGCCCTGAACCACCCGCACCCCGTGCTCGGCCGCCTGGACGAGCGCCGAGCGGGTCAGATCCACCCCGACGTGGCGGTAACCCTTGCCGGCCAGGTGTGGCGCGAGCAGGCCGGCGCCGCAACCCAGATCGACGAGCAACGCGTCCGGACGGGTGGCCGGCGGCACCAGCGCGGCACGGGCCTCAGCCAGCCAGTGCAGCATCGCGAACGCGCCGTCCGGCCGCCACCACTCACCGGCCAGATCGTCGTACTGACGCGGATCGTTTCGCGGCAGCACCCTCGGACCGGTGGACGCCCCGGCCGCAGCCACGTCTCGCATGGAACCGAGCGTGGCACGACTGCTCGGTAACGACCAGACTTCCCTTATGTCGTCGAGGGTGTTAGGGCTGGTCAGAGCGAGCCATCCGGAACCGGCCGCGGCGGTGACCACGGTGGCCGGTCTGCTGGCCTGGGGAGTGGGCCACCGGCCGGCCGGAATCGTCTCGGTGGTGCTCGCCGTGCTGGCCAGCCAGCTCGCCGTCGGATGGACCAACGACGCGCTGGACGCCGAACGGGACGCCACTGTGGGGCGTACCGACAAACCGGTCGCCAGTGGTGCGGTCGGTCGACGCGTCACCGCCTGGGCCGCTGCGGCGGCCGCGGTGGCCTGCCCGCTGCTGGCGCTGACCACCAACCCGGTGGCGGCGTTCTGGCTGACGCTCGCCCTGGTCTCCGCGCTGCTCTACGACTGGCCGCTCAAGGCCACCGCGTTCTCGGTGCTGCCCTACGCCGTGTCGTTCGGCGCGCTGCCCGCCTTCGTGGTGCTGGCGCTGCCCGGTCAGCCGGCCCCGCCGGTCTGGCTGGTGACGGCGGCAGCCTGCCTGGGCGCCGGTGCACACTTCGCCAACGTGCTGCCCGACCTGGCCGACGACGCCCGCACCGGCGTGCGCGGCCTGCCCCACCGGCTGGGCGCCGCCGGCAGCCGGGTGGCCGCTGCGGGTCTCCTCCTCGCGGCGACCGCGACCCTGGTCCTCGGACCACCCGGGCCGCCGTCGGCGATCGGCTGGGCGGCGGTCGGCACTGCCGCCGTGGTGCCGCCGCTGAGCTGGTACGCCGGGCGTTCGGCGATCCGGGCCGGCCGGCGGCCGGTGGCGGCCTTCCGGGCCGTGATGCTGGTGGCCCTCATCGACGTGGTTCTGCTGGTGGCGAGCGGTCGGGTGGTGTGAACGCCACCCGGGCAGGTGGCATTGCCGGGTCCGCGTGCGGGCCTCGATCAGTCCCAACTACCCTGGAGCGCGGTCTGCGCGGGTATGGCCACCGTGCCCGGCGTACGGCCCGGGTGGGGATTGTGACGAGGAGGACCGACGTGACGCGCTCGATCAGGGGATCCCGGCGGGCGGCCCTGTTGCTGTCCGGGATTGCGGCAGCCGGTCTGCTGGCTTCCGGATGCGGCACCGGTCAGATCGCCGAGACCGCGTTGAAGGAGCCGTCGGTCCAGGGCGTCAGCCTCACCACCAACAACGGTTCCTTCTCGGTGCGGGGCCTGCTCGTGGACTACCCGGGCACCGAGGGCTACAAGGCCGGGCAGGACGCGGGGCTCGGCGCCGTGATCTACAACGATTCCAAGGAGACGGTCACGGTCACCGTCACCACGGAGAGCGCCCGCGACCTGGTGATCAGCGGCGGCTCGGCGAGCCCGTCGCCGTCCGCCTCGGAGTCCGCCTCCATGAGCCCGTCGCCGTCCGGTTCGGCCAGCCCGTCGAACTCGACGTCCGGATCGCCGAGCCCGTCGGTGACGCCGTCCGAGACCGGATCGTCCTCGGCCACCCCGTCCGCCCCGGAGTCGGCGCGGGCGTCCGGTTCGGCCAGCCCTTCCGCCCCGGGTCAGCCGGCCCGGATCGAGCTGGCGCCGCTGAGCTACGTGCAGTTCAATTCCGAGTCCACCACCCAGCTCCGGCTGATCGGCCTGACCGAGGCGCTGCGCTCCGGGCAGAACGTCGTCGTGACCTTCGACTTCGGCAACGGCAACACGGTCACCGGGCAGGCGCCGATTGCCGTGCCGCTCACCCCGGCGGCCCCTCCGTCGCCGATCATCGAGCGCGAGGGCGGCTACGAGGGCAACGAGGGCGGCACGACCCACGAGTGACCCGACCCGCACATCGACAGACGCCCCGGCGTGGTGACCACCACGCCGGGGTGTTTTCGTCGTACGCGAGGGCTAGCGTCCTGATGTGACCACCTCCCGATCGACCCCTCCGCGCGGCGGCGCTGCCGGTGCCGCCCGTGGTCGGTCCGCCGCCCGTGACCCGCGTCCGGCCTACCAGTGCGACGCCTGCGGGCACCAGCCGCCCAAGTGGGTGGGGCGCTGCCCGGAGTGCGGCGAGTGGGGGGCGGTCGTCGAGAACACGGTGACCGGCCCGACCGTCTCCGGTCGGGTGGTCAGCTCCCGGATGCCGTCCGAGCCGGCCCGACCGATCGCCACCATCAGCGCCGCTCCGGCCCGGGCCGTGCCCACCGGGGTGAGCGAGCTCGACCGGGTGCTCGGCGGCGGCCTGGTCCCCGGTGCCGTGGTGTTGCTCGCCGGCGAGCCCGGCGTGGGCAAGTCGACCCTCCTGCTCGATGTGGCGCAGCAGTGGGCGGTCGGGGCCGGCAGCCCCTCGCTGGTGGTCAGCGGCGAAGAGTCGGTCAGTCAGGTGCGTCTGCGCGCCGAGCGGATGGGCACCCTGCACGAGCAGCTCTACCTCGCCGCGGAGAGTGACCTCGCCTCGGTGCTCGGTCACCTCGACGCGGTCAAGCCGGGCCTGTTGGTGCTCGACTCGGTGCAGACCATCTCGACCACCGGCACCGAGGGGGTACCCGGTGGGGTGACCCAGGTCCGCGCGGTCACCGCCGCGTTGGTCTCGGTCGCCAAGGAGCGGGGCATCGCCACGGTGCTGGTCGGCCACGTCACCAAGGACGGCCAGGTGGCCGGGCCCCGGGTGCTGGAGCACCTGGTCGATGTGGTGCTGCACTTCGAGGGCGACAAGCACTCGTCGCTGCGCCTGGTGCGCGGCGTGAAGAACAGGTTCGGCGCGGCCGACGAGGTCGGCTGCTTCGAGATGCACGAGGGCGGCATCAGCAGCCTCGCTGACCCGTCCGGGCTGTTCCTGACCCGCTACGCGGAACCGGTCCCGGGCACCTGCGTGACCGTGGCCATGGAGGGGCGTCGTGCCCTGGTCACCGAGGTGCAGGCGCTGATCGGCGCGACAGTGGCGGGTTCTCCCCGACGCACCGTCTCCGGCCTCGACTCGGCGCGACTGGCGATGGTGCTCGCGGTGCTGCAACGGCGCACCGAGCGGCTGACCCTGCACGACCGGGAGGTCTTCGCCGCCACAGTGGGCGGGATCCGGGTGGTGGAGCCGGCCGCCGACCTGGCGGTGGCTCTGGCGGTCGCCTCCGGAGGGCTCAACCTGGCGATCGCGCCGCACCTGGTGGCGATCGGTGAGGTGGGGCTGACCGGCGAGGTGCGCCGGGTCGGTGCGGTGCCCCGCCGGCTGGCCGAGGCCGCCCGGCTGGGGTTCAAGGTGGCCCTGGTGCCGCCCGGCTGCGGCCCGTCCAGCACCGGCGCGGGCCCCGAGCAGATGCGGGTGACCGAGGTCACCGACGTCCGTTCGGCGCTGCACCATGCGGCCCGCGCGTCCGCCGAGTGACCCACCGTGCCGACGAGGGCGGCGAAACCGGACAGCACGTCGCAAGCGGGAAACGCTGGAAAGAGCGGCATCGTGACACATCACAGTAACCACGACAGCACCCACCGCACGGCAGTCCGTAGACTGTGCCCGTGCCGATCGACCGCGATACCACCAAGCCAGCCGGCGCGCCGCCCCAGGCCCGCACCGGCGCCGTGGGCTCGCCCGCCCGCCCGATCAGCGTGAGCGTGACTGCGGGGGCCGCCGGGAGCGCCGGAGATCCGCTACGGGCCAATCTCGCCCTGATGGCCCCGGGCACCGCCCTGCGCGACGGCCTGGAGCGCATCCTGCGGGGTCGCACGGGTGCCCTCATCGTGCTCGGCTACGACAAGGTGGTCGAGGGCCTCTGCACCGGCGGCTTCCCACTGGACGTGGAGTTCTCCGCGACCCGCGTGCGCGAGCTGTGCAAGATGGACGGCGCTGTGGTGCTCTCCAGCGACGGCACCAGGATCGTCCGGGCGGCAGTGCACCTGATGCCCGACCCGTCCATCCCTACCGAAGAGTCCGGCACCCGGCACCGCACCGCCGAGCGGGTGGCCCGCCAGACCGGCTATCCGGTCATCTCGGTCAGCCAGTCCATGCGGATCATCAGCCTCTACGTCAACGGCCAACGGCACGTGCTCGACGACTCGGCGGCCATCCTCTCCCGCGCCAACCAGGCGCTCGCCACCCTGGAGCGCTACAAGCTCCGGCTGGACGAGGTCTCCGGCACGCTCTCCGCCCTGGAGATCGAGGATCTGGTCACCGTGCGGGACGCGGTGGCAGTGGTGCAGCGGCTGGAGATGGTTCGCCGGATCGCCGACGAGATCGCCGGTTACGTGGTGGAGCTGGGCACCGACGGCCGCCTGCTCGCCCTGCAACTCGACGAGCTGATGGCCGGCGTGGACGCCGACCGGACTCTGGTCATCCGGGACTACCTCCCCGTCGGCCGCAAGTCGCGCACGCTGGACGAGGCACTCGTCGAGCTGGACCTGCTCGGCGCCACCGAGCTGATCGACCTGGTGTCGGTGGCCAAGGCGATCGGCTACCCGGCCGCCTCCGACGCGCTCGACGCAGCGGTCAGCCCGCGCGGCTTCCGACTGCTGGCCAAGGTGCCCCGGCTGCCGGTGGCCGTGGTGGATCGCCTGGTGCTGCACTTCGGCAGCCTCCAGCGGCTGCTCGGAGCGACAGTGGAAGACCTACAGGCTGTCGAAGGGGTCGGTGACGCCCGGGCTCGTGGCGTCCGAGAGGGGCTGTCCCGGCTCGCCGAGGCATCCATCCTGGAACGTTACGTCTGACCCCGCTCAGCCGGTGATGGTGAGCTTCACGGGCTCGCTGTACTTCGTGCCGACCCGGGCGAACACCTGGTACGACCCGACCGGCGGGAACGGTCCGCCAGCCAACGCGCCGTCGCAGCGGCTGGTGTCCCGCCCGTTCCACGGCACCTGGTAGGAGCGCTCGAAGTTCGGCGTGAACGACTGCACTTCCGAACCCTTGACCTTGCCGCAGGTGTCCGACGACCAGATCTTCTCGGCACCGGACTTGATGAAGATCTCCTGCAGGTCCGCACCCACGTTGCGACTGCAGGTCCGGTCCGACGTGTTCTTGATCCTGAGTTGCAGCTCGGCCACCGCCCCCCGCTGCAGTGCGGTAGGGCTCGCCGCCGACACCACGCTGATCTCCTCGTCGGTGCAGGTGTCGCCGTCGTCCTCCGAACCGGCGGCCGCGCCCAGCGGAGGCGTGTTGCTGGTCATCGCCGGGCTCGGACTCGTCGCACCCGAATCAGCGGACGCGGACGACGACGGATCGCCGGTTTGCGGAGTCAGCACCGGCCCAGCGGGACCAGACGTCGCGGCGGACGTCGCCGTCGGTGTCGCACCCGCCTTCGGCTGCCCGCCGGAACGGCCCGAACCGGTGCAGGAGTAGAGCAGGACAATCAGGAAAAGGAGGCCCGCTCCGAATACGACGGCGCGACGCCGCCAGTACACGGCGGGTGGCAGGGGGCCGACCGTCAGACGCATGATGCCCTCCACCGTAGCCGCGCCGTACCCGGCAGTGCGGCGCGACGCGCCGGAGCCACTCCGAGGCGCCCGCACCACTCTCCATTGAGGACAGTCTGGCACCCGATCACAGGTAGACCTTGCGCTGATAGACCGCGTGCGCACCGGCCACCCGGTCCAGGAAGAGTAGCCCCGCGCAGTGGTCGATCTCGTGCTGCAACGCCCGAGCCTCGAAACCGTCGGTCACCAGCCGGACCGGCACGCCGCTGCCCGGCAGGTCACCCTCCACCACCAGCCGGCTGGCCCGCTTCACGTCCCCGGTCAGGTCCGGCACCGACATGCAGCCCTCCCGGCCCGGCTTCCACCGCGTCGCCTCCACCACGCGCGCATTGCACAACACGAAGGTGCCGTGCACCGTCACCGCCTTCGGGTGCCCGGTCACGTCGACGGCGAAGACCCGAGCGCCCACCCCTACCTGCGGCGCGGCCAGCCCGACACAGCCCGGCGACACCTTCATGGTGGCTATCAGGTCGGCCGCGAGTTGGACCGTCTCCTTCGCCGTTGGGTCGACCTCGTCCGCGGCCCGACTCAGCACCGGATGCGGGGCGGACACCACCGCCCGCACCTCCCCCGGCACGTCCAGCGACTCCGGCGTCCACTCCCCCAGGCCGACGTCCGGCCCGCGCTCCTCGCCGGTCACAACAGATCCGGATCCGCCGGCCGGAGGGTGACCTCCACGCCCAGCTCGGCTGCCGTCCGGTGCAGGCGGTCGAGCACAGTGTCCGCCACACCGGCCGGCAACTCGACCTCCGCCAGGACCACGTAGAGCGCACCAGTCAACCGCGTGCTCAGGTCGGTGACATTCCCCCCGGCATCCACCAGCACCCGCGTCATCGCCGCTACGATGCCCATCCGGTCCGAACCATGCACAGCCATCACGTACGGCTCACCCACCGGAGGAACATCGCCGTCCGGGGTGACCGCGCGTACCGTCGCCAGCAGCTGACCCTCGGCGGCCAGCGACGCCAGTGCGGCCTCGACCTCGGCGGCGGCCGGACCGGTGCAGATGAGGGTCATCGCGAAATGCCCCCGCAGCCGCGTCATCGTGCTGTCGGTGAGGTTCGCGCCCAGTCGGGCCAGCACCTCCGCGACGTCGGCCACGATGCCCGGCCGGTCCCGACCGATGACGGTGATCGCGAGCTCGTTCATCCGCGCATTCTCCCCCGTCCGCCGAACGAGGACGCGGCACCCCGCCCGAGCCGCCCACCCAACGGGAACACCGGGCGTGACATCATCGACCACGCCATGACTCAACCCGACTTCGCCTCCCTCGTCAGCCGGTGGTTCCAGCAACACGCCCGTGACCTGCCGTGGCGCGAGCCCGATGTCACCCCGTGGGCCATCCTGGTCAGCGAGGTCATGCTCCAGCAGACACCAGTGGTCCGGGTGGTGCCGGCCTGGCAGGCGTGGCTGGCCCGCTGGCCGGAGCCCGCCGCGTTGGCGGCGGACACGCCAGCCGAGGCGATCCGGATGTGGGGACGCCTCGGCTACCCCCGTCGGGCGGTCCGGCTGCGCGAATGCGCGGTAGCGATCGTCGACCGGCATGGCGGCCAGGTGCCGGACCGGCTGGAGCAACTGCTCGCACTGCCCGGCGTCGGCACGTACACCGCGCGGGCGGTGGCCGCCTTCGCGTACGGGCAGCGGCACCCGGTGGTCGACACCAACGTACGCAGGGTCGTGTGCCGGGCGGTGGCCGGCGAACCGGACGCCGGGCCCGTCACCCGACCAGCGGACCTCGTCGCCACCGAAGAGCTGCTCCCGGCGGAACCGGCCGCAGCGGCACTGGCCAGCGCCGCGTTCATGGAACTGGGCGCGGTGATCTGCACGGCCCGGTCACCGCGCTGCACCGCCTGCCCCGTCGAGTCGGTCTGCGCCTGGCGGGCGTCCGGCCAGGAGGCGCCGGCCGGGCCGACCCGCCGACCCCAGCGGTACGCGGGCACCGACCGGCAGGTCCGCGGTCTGTTGCTCGGAGTGCTCCGGGACAGCACCGGCCCGGTCCCACGCCAGCGGTTGGACCAGGTCTGGACCGACGACGTGCAACGCGCCCGCGCCCTCGCCGGGCTGGTGCAGGACGGGCTTGTCGAACCCGCCGGCACTGAATCCTTCCGCCTGGTCGGTGACGGCCCGTCCCGGCCAACCGCGGACCTCACCACCTGACCCGCCCCCACCCCGGGCATCCCGCCCAGCGACCCGCTGGCCGCCCACCCGCGCGCTCCAACCCGTCGCCGGCCGCAGGCCACGCGCTCTGGCCGCCGCCGGCCGCACACCGCGCGCTCTGGCCGCCGCCGGCCGCACGCCGCGCGCTCTGGCCGCCGCCGGCCGCACACCGCGCGCTCTGGCCGCCGCCGGCCGCACACCGCGTCCTCTGAGCCGCCGCACGCCGCGCGCGCTGAGCCGCCGCACACCGCGCGACCTGCTGGCCGTACGCCGCGCGGCGGTGGCGCGGGCTCGGCGCAGCTCACCCAAGATCGTGCTCGATCCCGGATGTAGTGGTGTCAGGCGCGACGGATGCCACTACATCCGGGATGTAGTGCGATCTTGCGGGCGGAGGACTCTGCGGGTAGCGCACAAAGGCGGGGCCCCGGTGGCTTGCGCCACCGGGGCCCCGCCCCTTGCTTGTTGTCTTACTCGTCCACGCCCGCGGCGGCGGTGCCAGCGGCAGTGCCACCGAGATCGGCCGGGACGGCGTCCGGAACTTCGACCGGCTTGTCCGAGCCCCGGAAGACGAGCTTGGACTTGTCGATGTCGTCCGGGTCGCCCTCGCAGTCCACCACGACGATCTGACCCGGGGTCAGCTCGTTGAACAGGATCCGCTCGGAGAGGTTGTCCTCGATGTCGCGCTGGATCGTGCGACGAAGCGGACGGGCACCGAGCACCGGGTCGAAGCCCTTCGCGGCCAGGTACTTCTTGGCGTTGTCGGTCAGCTCCAGACCCATGTCCTTGTTCCGCAGCTGGCCCTCGATCCGCTGGATCATGATGTCCACGATCGAGAGGATCTCGGTCTGGCGCAGCTGGTGGAAGACGATGGTGTCGTCGATCCGGTTGAGGAACTCAGGCCGGAAGTGCGTCTTGAGCTCGTCGTTGACCTTCTGCTTCATCCGGTCGTAGTTGGACTCGGAGTCCTCCGACTGCTGGAAGCCCAGCGACACCGCCTTGGCGACGTCACGGGTGCCCAGGTTGGTGGTCAGGATGATGACCGTGTTCTTGAAGTCCACGATCCGACCCTGACCGTCGGTGAGCCGACCGTCTTCGAGGATCTGCAGGAGCGTGTTGAACACGTCCGGGTGGGCCTTCTCGATCTCGTCGAAGAGGACCACCGAGAACGGCCGACGCCGCACCTTCTCGGTCAGCTGCCCGCCCTCGTCGTAGCCGACGTAGCCGGGAGGGGCACCAACGAGCCGGGAGACCGTGTAACGGTCGTGGAACTCGGACATGTCCAGCTGGATGAGGGCATCCTCGCTGCCGAAGAGGAACTCGGCGAGCGCCTTGGACAGCTCGGTCTTACCGACACCGGACGGGCCGGCGAAGATGAACGAGCCCGACGGGCGCTTCGGGTCCTTCAGGCCGGCCCGGGTACGCCGGATCGCCTTCGAGACCGCCTTGACCGCGTCCTCCTGGCCGATGACGCGCTTGTGCAGCTCGTCCTCCATGCGCAGCAGGCGCGAGGTCTCCTCCTCGGTCAGCTTGTAGACCGGGATGCCGGTCCAGTTGCCGAGCACCTCGGCGATCTGCTCGTCGTCAACCTCGCTGACGACGTCCAGGTCACCGGCCTTCCACTCCTTCTCCCGCTGAGCCTTCTGGCCGAGGAGCTGCTTCTCCTTGTCGCGCAGCTGGGCGGCGCGCTCGAAGTCCTGCGCGTCGATCGCGGACTCCTTGTCGCGACGCACCTGGGCGATGCGCTCGTCGAAGTCACGCAGGTCTGGCGGCGCGGTCATCCGACGGATCCGCATCCGGGCACCGGCCTCGTCGATCAGGTCGATCGCCTTGTCCGGGAGGAAGCGGTCGGAGATGTACCGGTCGGCCAGGGTCGCGGCAGCCACGAGAGCGGCATCCGTGATCGAGACGCGGTGGTGAGCCTCGTAGCGGTCCCGCAGGCCCTTGAGGATCTCGATGGTGTGGGCCAGCGACGGCTCACCCACCTGGATCGGCTGGAAGCGGCGCTCGAGTGCCGCGTCCTTCTCCAGGTGCTTGCGGTACTCGTCGAGCGTGGTGGCACCGATGGTCTGCAGCTCACCACGGGCCAGCATCGGCTTGAGGATGCTCGCGGCGTCGATCGCGCCCTCGGCGGCACCCGCACCCACCAGGGTGTGGATCTCGTCGATGAACAGGATGATGTCGCCGCGGGTGCGGATCTCCTTGAGCACCTTCTTGAGGCGCTCCTCGAAGTCACCGCGGTAGCGGGAACCGGCGACGAGCGCGCCCAGGTCGAGCGTGTAGAGCTGCTTGTCCTTGAGGGTCTCGGGCACCTCGCCCTTGATGATCTTCTGGGACAGGCCCTCCACCACGGCGGTCTTGCCGACGCCGGGCTCACCGATCAGGACCGGGTTGTTCTTGGTACGGCGGGAGAGCACCTGCATGACCCGCTCGATTTCCTTCTCGCGCCCGATGACCGGGTCGAGCTTGCCCTCGCGGGCGGCCTGAGTCAGGTTGCGGCCGAACTGGTCCAGCACCAGGCTGGTCGACGGCGCGGCCTCACCCGGCGCGGCGCCCGCCGCGGCAGGCTCCTTGCCCTGGTAGCCGGAGAGCAGCTGGATCACCTGCTGGCGGACCCGGTTGAGGTCGGCGCCGAGCTTCACCAGCACCTGGGCGGCGACGCCCTCGCCCTCACGGATCAGCCCGAGCAGGATGTGCTCAGTGCCGATGTAGTTGTGGCCGAGCTGCAGCGCCTCGCGCAGTGACAGCTCCAGCACCTTCTTGGCCCGCGGCGTGAACGGGATGTGCCCGCTCGGCGCCTGCTGGCCCTGGCCGATGATCTCCTCGACCTGCTGGCGGACGCCCTCCAGGGAGATGCCGAGGCTCTCCAGGGCCTTTGCCGCGACGCCTTCACCTTCGTGGATCAGGCCCAGCAGGATGTGTTCCGTACCGATGTAGTTGTGGTTGAGCATCCGGGCCTCTTCTTGGGCCAGGACGACAACCCGTCGCGCTCGGTCGGTGAACCGCTCGAACATGCCCTCGTGCTCCTCACGTGCCGTGCGCCTTGATGGTCAAGATCTTGGCGGGGCCGGTGCACGAACGTCCAGGACGGGCGTCCGTGCCTCCTTACTCTATCGTCGCTGACCGACTCCGCTGAGGTCGTGTGTCTCTGCTCTGGGTCGGTTCCACGTCGTTTTGAACAACCGTCCGCGCTCAGGAGGTGTTCCGGTAGCCCTGTCGCTACGCGCAGAGCGAAATCCGACTGGCTCGACGGAAGCCCGATCCGGGGTCCGGAAGGGCTCCGGGAGGCCCCGGAGGGCGGACCGGCGGTCGCGACGGGCGCCGCGCCGGGCCCCTGGGGAAGGTTGTCCACAGGCTGTGGATAGCTGTTCCACTGGTTGTGGACAACGTAGGTGGGCCCGGAATGCTTCCCGACCCCGGACGGGCGCGACGACGCCGTCCGGATACGGCGACGCCGGCCCGGAGAACTCCTCCGGCCCGGCGTCGGTGTCGCCTGCGGTGGCGGCTGGCCACCGAGCTGCTGACGGATCAGCGCTTCGCGTGGAACTCGTCCACGATCTCCTGCGGGATACGACCCCGGTCCGAGATGTCCTTGCCGGCCTTCTTGGCCCACTCCCGGATCGCCTTGTTCTGTTCCCGATCGGCTGTCGCGCCACCCCGACCGCGGGCAGCCCGCCCACCGATCACGACACCACCCCGACCGACCTTGGTGCCGGCGCCCACGTACGACGCAAATGCATCGCGCAATTTCGCGGCGTTGGCGCTCGACAGGTCGATCTCGTACTGAACGCCGTCGAGGGCGAACTTGACGGTCTCGTCCGCGTCCCCGCCGTCCAGGTCATCGACCAGCTTGTGAATGATCTGCTTGGCCACGTCCCACATTCCTTTCGAGCAGGGTGCTCCTGCTAACGAGAGCACAATAACCCGCGCTCCGCTCGTCGCGTCAATAGGACCCGGTTACGGCTCGGCGTAGGCCCGGACGGGACTACTCCTGGCGGACCAACGGGAAGAGGATCGTTTCCCGAATTCCGAGGCCGGTCAGGGCCATCAAGAGCCGGTCGATTCCCATTCCCATACCGCCGGCCGGCGGCATTCCATACTCCATCGCCCGAAGAAAGTCCTCGTCGAGACGCATCGCCTCGTCGTCGCCCCGGGCCGCCAGCTGCGCCTGGGCCACCAGCCGTTCCCGCTGCACGATCGGGTCGACCAGCTCGGAGTATCCGGTGCCCAGCTCGAAGCCGAGCACGTAGAGGTCCCACTTCTCGGCCAGCCCCGGCTCGCTGCGGTGGCCCCGGGTGAGCGGGCTCGTCTCCTCCGGGTAGTCCCGCACGAAGGTGGGTGCCTCCAGGCCGGGAACGACCAGTTCCTCGAACAACTCCTCGGCCAGCTTGCCCGGGCCCCACTTCGGGTCCACCGCCAATCCGACCTTGTCCGCGTACTCCACCAGGCGGGAGCGTTCGGTGCGAACGGTGACCTCCTCGCCCAGCGCTTCGGAAAGCACACCGAACAACGTCACTGACCGCCACTCGCCGCCGAGGTCGAACTCGCGCCCGTCGGCGTGGGTCACCACCGTCGAGCCGCTCACCGCGATCGCCGCCTGTTGCACGAGATTGCGGGTCAACTCGCCGATCGTGCCGTAGTCGCCGTACGCCTGGTACGTCTCCAGCATCGCGAACTCCGGCGAGTGCGAAGAGTCGACACCCTCATTACGGAAGTTGCGGTTGATCTCGAAGACGCGATCGACGCCGCCTACCACAGCGCGCTTGAGAAACAGTTCGGGAGCGATTCGCAGATACAGATCGGTGTTCAACGCATTGCTGTGGGTCACGAACGGTCGGGCCGCCGCGCCGCCATGAAGCAGTTGCAACATCGGCGTTTCCACCTCGATGAAGCCCTGCCCGTGCAGTGAATCGCGCAGACTGCGTACCGCGGCGGCCCGGGTACGCACCATCTCCCGTGCCTGCGGCCGGACAATCAGGTCGACGTAACGCTGCCGGACGCGCGCCTCCTCGGAGAGGGGCTTGTGGGCAACCGGCAACGGTCGCAGCGCCTTGGCTGTCATTTCCCATTGCTGGGCCAACACCGACAGCTCACCCCGGCGGCTGGTGATCACCTCGCCGGTCACCCCGACGTGGTCGCCCAGGTCGACGAGGCGCTTCCACGCCTCCAGCCGCTCCGGTCCGACCCGGTCCAGGGAGAGCATCGCCTGCAACTCGGTGCCGTCGCCGTCCCGGAGGGTGGCGAAGCAGAGCTTGCCCGTGTTGCGTACGAAGATCACCCGGCCGGTGACCGCCACCTGGTCGCCGGTCGCGGTGTCGGTGGGAAGGTCGGCGTAGCGCGCCCGGACCTGCGCAAGGGTGGTGGTGCGGGGAAAGCCGACCGGGTAGGGCTCGACGCCCTCGGCGAGCATCCGGTCCCGCTTCTCCCGGCGGACCTTCATCTGCTCGGGAAGGTCATCGGCGGGGTCCACTGGCACGGGGTTCTGCTCGGTCACGGCACGCTTCCTCGTCACGGAGATACAGGGGGTCAGGCCCGAGCGTACTCAAGCGCTCCGGAGGCCGTTACGGGATAACCTGCCCGTCATGGTCGATCACACTCACGCCCTGTCGTTCGGTGCCGCCGCGAGTGATTACGACCGGTTTCGGCCACGCTATCCCAAGGCTGCGGTCTGTTGGGCACTCGACGGGCTGAGCGAAGCCCGGGTGGTCGACCTCGCCGCGGGAACCGGCATCCTGACCCGCGCTGTGCTGGCACTGGGTCACGAGGTCGTACCGGTCGAGCCCGATCCGGGGATGCGGGCGCAGCTCGCCGCCAGCACCCCGGGCACGGCGGCGCTGGCGGGCAGCGCCGAGGCCATGCCGCTGCCCGACTCGACGGTGGACGCGGTGCTGGTCGGGACGGCGTACCACTGGTTCGACAGGGAGCCCGCGCACGCCGAGATCGTCCGGGTGCTCCGCCCCGGCGGGATCTTCGCCCCCATCTGGAACATCCGGGACGCCAGCGTCGACTGGGTAGCCGAACTGGGGCGCATCGCCCACTTCGGGGACAAGTCGACAAGCCAGGTCTTCGGCGAGCGCCCCGACTTCGGCCCCGCGTTCGACGCCGTCGAAAAGCGCGAGTTCACGCACCGCACCACGCTCACGCCGGACGAGCTGCTCGGCATGGTCCGCACCCGCTCGTACTGGCTCACCGCCTCCACCGACGATCAGCGACGAGTCGAGCGGGAACTGAGCGAACTCCTGAACACCCACCCTGCCCTGGTTGGCCGGGACACCATCGAACTGCCGTACCGGACGCTGGTGCTCCGCACGCGGCGGCGCTGACACCGGCGCGGAGGCCGGCCCCGACGGCGGCCGGGCTCACAGGTTGCGGTCGTAGACCATCCGCAGACCGATCAGGGTGATCATCGGCTCGTGGTGGGTGATGCTGCGACACTCGTTGATCACCAGAGAGGCGAGGCCGCCGGTGGCGATCACCGCCCGCACCTCGCCCAACTCCTCGGTCATCCGCTCGACGATCCGGTCCACCTGCCCGGCGAAGCCGAAGTACAGGCCGGCCTGGAGGCACTCCACGGTGTTCTTGCCGATCACCGAGCGGGGCTTGGTGGCCTCGACCTTGCGCAGCTGCGCGGCCCGGGCCGCCAGCGCGTCGAAGGAGATCTCGATGCCCGGGGCGAACGCGCCGCCGAGGAACTCACCGCGCTCGCTGATCACGTCGAAGTTGGTGGTGGTGCCGAAGTCCACAACGATCGACGGGCCGCCGTAGAGGGTGTACGCGGCCAGGGTGTTCACCACCCGGTCGGCACCGACCTCCTTCGGGTTGTCGATCGCCAACTGCACCCCGGTCCGCACGCCCGGCTCGACCACCACGCTCGGCAGGTCGGCGTAGTAACGACTGAGCATGGTGCGCAGCGACCGCAGCGCGGCCGGCACCGTGGAGCATGCGGCCACACCGGTGATCTCGACGTTGTCCCCGGCGAGCAGACCCCGGAACATCAGGCCCAGCTCGTCCGCCGTCGAACGGGCATCGGTCTTGATCCGCCAGGAGTGCACCAGCTTGTCGCCGTCGAAGGTCGCCAGCACGGTGTTGGTGTTTCCGATGTCGATGCAGAGCAGCACGCACGCAGCCTAGACAACTAGTCGACGCGCAGGTCCAGCGCGATGTCCAGGATCGGCGACGAGTGCGTCAGCGCGCCCACCGAGAGGAAGTCCACGCCGGTGGCCGCGTACCGTCCGGCCACCTCCAGGGTCAGCCCGCCGGTCGCCTCCAACTCCGCCCGGTCACCCACCGCGGCCACCGCCTCGGCAAGCACCTCCGGCGTCATGTTGTCGCAGAGCAGGAAGTCCGCGCCGGCCTCCACCGCCTCCACCGCCTCGTCGACTCCGGTCACCTCGACCTGCACCGGAACCTCCGGGAACGCCTCCCGGACCCGCCGGTAGGCCGCAGTGATGCTGCCGGCCGCCAGCTTGTGGTTGTCCTTGATCATGGCCACGTCGTAGAGGCCCATCCGCTTGTTGGTGCCGCCGCCGGCCCGCACCGCGTACTTCTCCAGCGCCCGCAGGCCCGGCGTCGTCTTGCGGGTGTCCAGCACCATCGCCTTCGAGCCGGCCAGCGCGTCCGCCCAGGCGCGGGTGTGGGTGGCCACCCCGGACATCCGGCAGAGCAGGTTGAGCGCCGTCCGCTCGGCAGTCAGCAGCAGCCGGGTCGGGCCGGTCACCGTCGCCAGCACGTCGCCGCGGGCCACCCGCTCGCCGTCGCGGGCCAGCACCGACACCTCGACGGTACGACCGAAGCCAGTCACCTCGCCCACCAGCTCGAACACTGCGGCGGCCACCGCCATCCCGGCCAACACCCCGTCCGCGCGGGCCACCAGGTCGGCGGTGTCGGTCTGTTCCGCCGGAATGGTGGCCACGCTTGTGACGTCAAGGAAATCCGGGCCCAGATCCTCGACCAGCGCACCCTCGATCACCTGCCGTACGTGCGCCGGATCCAACCCAGCCGCCCGCAACGCCGTCTCCGTCGACTCGATCACGAGTTCCCCTCCCACTGTTGCGTCACCCGGCCCTGCGCCCCGACCGCCCCCACCAGATGGCCCAGCCACCGTTCGTCGGCCGTCGGGAAGTCCTCCCGCCAGTGGCAGCCCCGGGTCTCACCACGGGCGTACGCGGCGGCAACCAGCGTCGACGCCACGGTGAGCAGGTTGGTCGCCTCCCAGTCGGCGGTCCGCGGCCGGCCCCGGGCAACGCCCAGGTCGGTCAACGTACCGGCCGTCCCGGCCAGCGTCGCCGCGGATCGGAGCACCCCGGCCCCCCGCGTCATCGCCCGTTGCAGGGTCGGCGTCACCTCAGCGGGCAGCACCCAGCCCGCACCACCGCGCCAGGCACCGGTGTCCGCCGGCTGGGCCTGCTCGGGCAGGCCGGCCGCGATGTCCTCGGCGATCCGCCGGGAGAAGACCAGACCCTCCAGCAGCGAGTTGCTGGCCAGCCGGTTCGCGCCGTGCACACCCGTGCAGGCGACCTCGCCGCAGGCGTACAGACCGGGGATGGAGGTGCGGCCGCGCAGATCGGTCCGGACCCCGCCGGAGGCGTAGTGGGCGGCCGGCGCCACCGGGATCAGATCGGTCGCCGGGTCCACGCCGATCGCCAGACAGGACGCCACGATGGTGGGGAACCGACCGGCCAGGAAATCGCCGCCCAGGTGCCGTGCGTCGAGGAAGACGTGGTCCGCGCCGGTGGCCAGCAGCACCCGGTGGATGCCCTTGGCCACCACGTCCCGCGGTGCCAGCTCAGCCAACTCGTGCTGGCCCACCATGAACCTCTTGCCGTCCGCGTCCACCAGGTACGCGCCCTCGCCGCGCAACGCCTCCGAGACCAGCGGCTGCTGCGCGTGCCCCGCCCCGGGCACCCCCGCGCCGGACGGCGTGATCAGGGCGGTCGGGTGGAACTGGACGAACTCCACATCGGTCACCGCCGCGCCGGCCCGCAGCGCCAGCGCCACCCCGTCCCCGGTGGAGACCGCCGGGTTGGTGGTGGCCGAGAAGATCTGCCCCATGCCTCCGGTGGCGAGCACCACGGCACGGGCGAGCAGCGCGCCGACGCCGTCCTCGCTGCCCTCACCCAACACGTGCAGGGTGATCCCGCAGGCCGGGCCGAGCCCGTCCGGGCCGTCGCCGGGCGCGCGCAGCAGATCCAGCACGAGGGCGTGCTCGACCAGCCGGATCCACGGATCGCGCTGCACCGCGGCGTGCAGGGCCCGCTGCACCTCCGCGCCGGTGGCGTCGCCGCCGGCGTGCACGATCCGGTCCGCCCGGTGCCCGCCCTCGCGGGTCAGCATCAACGAGCCGTCCGGGTGCCGATCGAACTCGGCGCCGATCCGGATCAGCTCACGGAGCCGGGTCGGGCCCTCCTCGACCAGCACCCGGACCGCCGCCGGGTCGCACAGCCCGACCCCGGCGACCTCGGTGTCCCGGGCATGCGCCGCCGGGGTGTCGGCCGGGTCGAGCACCGCGGCGATACCGCCCTGCGCCCACCGGGTCGAGCCGTCGTCAATGTTGACCTTGGTGACCACCGTGACGTGCAGACCGGCCTCACGCAGGTGCAGCGCCGCGGTCAACCCGGCCACGCCGGAGCCCACCACGATCACGTCGGTGGTCTCCACCCAGCCGGGCGCGGGCGCGGCCAGCAGCGCGGGCAGGGCAGGCAGGTCGACGGTCGGGAGGTCCATCCCCCCAGTCAACCCGAACCATCCTCGCCCGGGGCGGCGGGGGCGGGACGAGTGTTTTGGGCGACCCCGTCCGGCGCGCTCCGCGCCGCGCCGACAGTCAGGCAGTGGTCACTTCGTCCGGACCGGCAGACCAGCCGGGCCCGCGCCCTTCAACGAGGCGGTCACCGTACGGTCGCTGAGCCACAGGTAGCAGCGGACGCCCCGATCACCGACCCTCCAGCGCCCCGCACCCGGCGGACGGACCACCACACCGCTGCGGAAGCGCAGCGTGGCGTCGTCAGGTACGCCCACGTACCGGGCCAGGACGCTACGACAACCCTTGTAGAGCGGCAGCCAGTCGGCGTCCCGGGTCGGGTACGCCAGGTCCGGTGCGCGCCACACTCCGACGAACTCGGCGTTGTGCTGTTTGCCGCACTCCACCGGGGTCAGCGTCTGCACACCCCGGCCGGCGCCACCGCGGGTCTGCTGGCAGCCCAGGCGCAGCCCGGTGGGCCCCTTCAACGCGTCCCGCAGACTGCCCGACCGGACCACAACTGTGGCCGCCGCCTCGACGGTGGTCAGTTCGGTGAGGTCGCAGCGGAACCACCGGGAACCCGCCGCCCACCCCAGCCCGTTGGGCAGCGCCACTGACAGCCGCAGCCGGCCGGACCGCCAGTCGTCACCCACGTAGCCGGTCGCCCGGGTGTCGCACTCGGCGAACGCACCCCGCAGCTCGGCCGAACCACCCGCCGGAGCGGCCGTCCGCTCGGCCGGGAAAACCCCGACGTGCACGGTCTCCAAACGGTGCGGCCCGGCGCAGTCCACCGGCTCATAGTTGGCCAGGCTGACCAGATCGGTGAAGTCGGCGGCGTGACACACACCGGCGGCCGGGGTGAACGCCGACGGCGCGGGCAACGCCGCCCAGTCGTCGGTCAGATCACCGTCCAGGCCGCCGGACCCGGCGCAGCCCACCAGCAGCACTGCCGTCACGGCAGCGGCGAAGACTGTCGTCATGGCACGGCTCATCGCGGCCTCCCCCAGCCACCGACCGGCTTCCGCCAGCGCGCCCAGGGTAACCGGAAATGACCTTCCGGTAACAGACCGGAATCGCGGTACGCGGGATCAGACTCCGGACACTGCCAACGGGCTGGGCACCGGGCTACCGGCGGTGCCGGGCGCCGCCGCAGCCGGGTCGGCACCCAACTCGATCACCCGGTTGTCGGCGTCGACGTGCACGACCCGTGGCCGGTAGGTACGGGCCTCGGCGTCGTCCATCTGCCCGTACGAGATCAGGATGACCAGGTCACCCGGATGCACAAGGTGCGCGGCGGCGCCGTTGATGCCGATCACGCCGCTGCCCCGCTCGCCCGGGATCACGTACGTCTCCAGTCGGGCGCCGTTGGTGATGTCCACGATCGCCACCTGCTCGCCGGGGAGCAGGTCAGCGGCGTCGAGCAGATCCTCGTCCACAGTCACCGAACCGACGTAGTGCAGGTCGGCCTGGGTCACAGTGGCTCGGTGGATCTTCGACTTGAGCATGGTCCGCAACATCGCAGTGGCCTTTCGCGGGTATCGGTGGAGGGTGGTACGGCCGGGTCAGGGGCGCGGAGCGAGGTGGATCGCCGCGTTGTCGATCAACCGGGTGGCACCCACCCAGGCGGCGATCACCAGCCGAGCCGGCCCAGCCACCGGCCCCGGTTCCAACTCGGGATCGGTGAGCACCAGGTAGTCGAGGCGGGCACCGGGCGTACCGGCTCCGAACGCGGCGTGCGCGGCGGTCAGCACCGCGCCCGCGTCCAGCCCGTCGTCGGCGGCTTGTGCGCCGGCCCGCAGCGCCGCGGACAGACTCAGCGCGGCGGCCCGCTCCGGCTCACTCAGGTAACGGTTGCGGCTGGAGAGGGCCAGCCCATCCGGCTCCCGGACGGTCGGTACGCCGACCACCTCGACCGGCACGTCCAGGTCGCGGGTCATCCGCCGGACCAGGGTGAGCTGCTGGTAGTCCTTCTCACCGAAGAACGCCAGGTCCGGCCGGGTGAGCTGGAGCAGCTTCAGCACCACGGTGAGCACCCCGTGAAAGAAGCCGGGGCGGCTCGCCCCCTCCAGCTCGGCGCCGAGCGGGCCCGGATCGAGGCGTACGCGGGGTTGCCCCTCCGGGTACATGTCCGCCACCGACGGGGCGAAGACCAGATCGGCGCCCGCCCGCCGGCACACCTCCAGGTCGGCGTCGAGGGTGCGCGGGTACCTGTCGAAGTCCTCGTTCGGCCCGAACTGCAACGGGTTCACGAAGACCGTAACCACCACGTGGTCGGCCTGTTCCCGGGCCGCCCGCAGCAACGTCTCGTGCCCGGAGTGCAGCGCACCCATCGTCATCACCACCCCGACGGTGCCCTTCAGCCCGGCCCGGGCCTCGGCCAACTCGGCGCGCGTGTGCACCACCTGGGTCACGGCGACACCTCGGTTCGCGACTGCGGGGCTCGCAGAATCGGCTCACTCCTCATGCTCACGCGGCCACCTCCCGACCGCTGTCGGCCAGTACGCCGAGCAGCGACTGCGCGTCCACCGGCCGCAGCCGGCCGGCGGCGATCGCCCGGTCGGCGGTACGACGGGCCAACGCCAGGTACGCGGGGACGGATTCCGGTGCGGTGGCCGCCAACCGGGCGAGGTGCCGCTGCACGGTGCCCGCGTCGCCGCGGGAGACCGGCCCGGTCAACGCGTCGTCGCCGAGCCGCAGCGCGTTCTCCAGGGCGGCCCGCAGCAGCGGGGCGAGGACCTTCTCCGGCCGGGACACCCCGGCGTCCCGCAACCGGTCGGTCGCCTCGTTGACCAGGGTCACCAGGTGGTTCGCGCCGTGGGCCAGCGCGGCGTGGTAGAGCGGACGATCCGACTCGGCCACCCACTCGGGCACGCCACCGAGATCGGCTACCAGCCGGGCCGCCAGCGGGCGCAACTCGGCCGGGGCTGTCACCCCGTACGAGATGCCGTCCAGCCGGGCCAGGTCGTCCGGCGTACCGGTGAAGGTCATCGCGGGGTGCAGGGCGAGCGGCCGGGCGCCGGCCGCGACGGCCGGCCCCAACACGGAAAGGCCGTGCGCTCCCGAGGTGTGCGCGACGATCTGGCCCGGGTGCAGCGCGCCCTGCTCGGCGAGGCCGGTCACCACACCGGCCAGCCTGTCGTCCGGCACGGCGATCAGCAGCAGGTCGGCGGCGGCGTCGGCCACGGCGGCGACCGGGCGGCGAGGCACCTCGGGCAACAGCAGGGCGAGGCGGGCGCGGCTGGCTCCGGAGCTGCCGGAGACGGCAACCACCCGGTGCCCGGCGGCGGCGAGCGCGGCGCCCAGCACGGCGCCGACCCGACCGGCGCCAACGACACCGACGGTGAGCAGACGGGAGGTGGCGCGGGCGCCGGGAACGGCGCTATCCCACGAGGCGGCGGGCCCGGGTGGGCCGGCCGGACGCGGGCGCAACGGTGCGCTCATGACGATGATCCAGTCCTCGAGAAGGGGTACCGGTCGATCGCAAGTATGCGCCCGGCCCGCCGAACCGGGACAAGCATGTGTGAAAACCTTCACCACCGACGAGACGGCTCGTCAGGGCGTTTCGGTCGGGGCCGACGTGATGGCGCGTAGCTCGGCGGCCACCTCAGCGATCAGGTTGCTGAGCGGGGCGTCGCTGTCGGGCGCTACCCAGCGGGCGTACGCGACCCGGAAGACCGTGGCACCCGACTCGGTGGCCAGGGTGGCAGTGGTCTCGTCGAGGCCCCTGGCGCGCAGGGCGGCGGTGACGGCGGCCACCAGTGAGCCCGTCTTGCGCAGTTCACGCTCCTGTAGCTCCGGGCTGCTCTCGATGATGGCCTGCCGCGCTCGGACCAGCTCCAGGCGGTCGGCGAAGATCTCCTCCGCCACCAGGCGGAAGGCGGCGACGACCGCCTCGAAGGGGCCGGCGTCGGTCTCGGTCACCGAGCGGACCAGGAGTTCCTCCAGGTGCCCGTTGCCGCTGAAGAGCGCCTCGCGCTTGTCGCCGAAGAGTCGGTAGAAGGTGCGTTTGTCGAGGCCGGCACGGGCGGCGATGTCCGCGACAGTGGTCTGTTCGAAGCCGCGCTTGCGGAACAATTCGAAGGCGGCCGCCTCCAGGCGGCCGCGTGCGTCAGGTTGCCAGCGAGCCATGCGGCGATGGTATCCGATGTCACACCGCGACATTAATTCGTTCCACATGTCGCGGTGTGACATCACGCGAGCTACGGTTATGTCGCAAGGTGACATCGGCACTCACGAAGGAACCACAATGCGCGTATTCGTCACTGGCGCCTCCGGCCACCTCGGCTTCGCGGTCGTCCCGGAACTGCTCTCCGCCGGGCACGAGGTCGTCGGCCTCGCCCGCTCCGACACGTCCGCCGCCGCCATCGAGAAGCTCGGTGCTCAGGCACACCGCGGCGACCTGTCCGACCTCGATGTGCTCCGGGACGAGGCAGCCGCCGCCGACGGAGTCATCCACCTGGCGTTCCGCCACGACCTCATGATCAACGGCGACCTGGCCGGCGCCGCCAGAGCTGACCTGGACGCCCTCACGGCACTCGCCGACGGCCTGGCCGGCTCCGGCAAGCCCCTGGTCGGCACCGGCGGAACGGCCATGCTCGTGATGGGCGGCATCGTCGGCCGCCCCGGCACCGAACGCGACACCTTCCCGTCCGGCGGCTACCGGATCGACGCGGAGAACTTCGTGGCCGGCCTCGCCTCCCGCGGCGTGCGCTCCTCCATCGTCCGGCTCGCGCCCACAGTGCACAGTTCACTCGACCACTACGGCTTCATCACCGCCATCATCGCCGCGGCCCGCCGCAAGGGGTACGCCGCCTACGTCGGCGACGGCAGCAACCGGTGGCCGGCCGTACACACGCTCGACGCGGCAGTGCTCTACCGACTCGCCCTCGAAAAAGCCCCAGCCGGTACGCGCCTGCACGGAGCCGCCGACGAGGGCGTCCCCTTCCAGCAGATCGCGGCAGCCATCGGCGACAACCTCGGCATCCCGGTCCGAAGCATCAGCCCCGCCGAGGCCAACGACCACTTCGGCTTTCTCGGGTCGTTCGCACAGATGGACAACCCCACGTCGTCCGCCATCACCCGCGAACTGCTGGGCTGGACTCCGACCCACCCCGGCCTGATCGCGGACCTGCACGAAGGGCATTACTTCCAAGCCTGAACCACGAAGCCGACCCGCCGGGGACGGAAGTCATCGCCGGGTCGGATGCCCGTAGGGTCGGCACGGTGACACCTCGTGAACCCGGAGTGGACTGATGTCGATCCCGTGGCGAGACGCGATGAGCCACGCCCTCTACGGGCCGGACGGCTTCTTCGTGGCCGGCAGCGGGCCGGCCGATCACTTCCGGACCAGCGTGCACGCGTCCCCGGCCTTCGCCACCGCGCTGCTGCGCCTGATCTCGGACGTGGATTCCGCTCTCGGCTACCCGGCGCGGCTCGACGTGGTCGACGTCGGGGCTGGGCGGGGGGAGCTGCTGCGTTCTCTCGTCGGGTGCGCGGTGGGGGTTTCCGGGGAGCCCGCCCACTCCGGGCGGTCAGGCTTGATCCCTCCGTGGTCGGGCTCCCCGGAAACCCTGACTCCCACGGCCTCCGCCCGTTCGTTTGGCGAGGAGCCGTCGTCCGGCACGGGCCGTCCGTCGCTCGCGGAGCGGGTCCGCTTCACAGCAGTCGAGTACGCCCACCGCCCCGAGAACCTGCCCGAAGAAATCAACTGGGTGTCTGAGATCCCCGACGAGATCACCGGACTGTTGATCGCTACCGAATGGCTGGACAACGTCCCACTCGACGTGGCGGTGCACACCGCCGATGGCTGGCGATATGTGCTGGTCGACCCCGACAGCGGCGTGGAGACGGTTGGCGAGTTGGTCAAAGCTGCTGATCTTGATTGGCTGACCACCTGGTGGCCCGGTCCCGCGAGCCCTCGCGGTGCGGACCGTGACCTGACCGGTGGTTCAACCTCTACCGATGCGATCACCGGAAGCGGGTCGGGTTTCGGGGCAGCCCGGCCGGCGCAGGGATCAAGCCTGACCGCCCGGAGCCGGCCGGGCTGCCCCGAAACCCCCAACAGTGACTACCGACGAGCCGAGATCGGCCGAAGCAGAGATGAGGCCTGGGCCAACGCGGTCCGGAAGATCAGCCGAGGGCTCGCCGTTGCCGTTGACTACGGGCACCTACGCGACGAAAGGCCCGTGGACGGGACGTTGACCGGGTATCGGGGTGGGCGGCAGGTGCCTCCGGTGCCGGACGGGTCGAGTGACGTCACAGCGCACGTGGCAATGGACTCGGTCGCCTCCGCCGGTGCGGCGGTCGCCCGGTGCGCGTACTCCCTGCTGTTGCAGCGGGAGGCGCTGCGGGCGCTCGGGGCCGACGGCGGGCGACCACCGCTCAGCCTGGCCGGCACCGACCCGGTCGGCTACGTGCGGGCGCTGGCCGCCGCGTCGGCGGTGGCCGAGCTGACCGACCCGGCCGGGCTCGGCGGGCACTGGTGGTTACGCCAGCCGGTCGGCATCCCGCTCGGGCCGGCCGTGGCACGATGACGGGCATGACCACCGACGCCGGGGCCCTCCGTGAACTGACCGTCGGCACCGGGGCCGGGCTGATCGCCGGCACCGGTGATCAGCAGCTCGGCACCGACATGGTGCTGAACATCGGCCCGCAGCACCCCTCCACCCACGGTGTGCTGCGGTTGAAGCTGGTGCTCGACGGCGAGCGGGTGGTCGCCTGTGAACCGATCGTCGGTTACATGCACCGGGGCGCTGAGAAGCTCTTCGAGGTGCGTGACTACCGGCAGATCATCGTGCTGGCCAACCGGCACGACTGGCTCTCGGCGTTCTCCAACGAGCTGGGCGTGGTGCTCGCTGTGGAACGCCTGATGGGCATGGAGGTGCCGGAGCGGGCCACCTGGCTGCGGATGGCCCTCGCGGAGCTGAACCGGGTGCTCAACCACCTGATGTTCCTCGGCTCGTACCCGTTGGAGATCGGGGCGATCACACCGATCTTCTACGCCTTCCGGGAACGCGAGACCATCCAGGCGGTGATGGAGGAGGTCTCCGGTGGCCGGATCCACTACATGTTCAACCGGGTGGGCGGCCTCAAGGAGGAGGTGCCGTACGGGTGGACCGGGCGGGCCCGCGCGGCCATCGGCGAGGTACGCCGCCGGTTGCCCGACCTGGACCACCTGATCCGGCGTAACGAGATCTTCCTGGCCCGCACCGTCGGCGTGGGCGTGCTGTCCGCAGCGGACGCCGCCGCGTTCGGCGCGTCCGGCCCGGTGGCCAGGGCCTCGGGGCTCGACCTGGACCTGCGCCGCGACGACCCCTACCTGGCCTACGACGAGCTGGACGTTCCGGTGGTCACCAAGACCGCCGGGGACTGCCACGCCCGTTTCGAGGTGCTGCTCGACCAGGTGTACGCGTCACTGGACCTCGCCGAGCAGTGCCTCGACCGGGTGGACCGGCTGACCGGGCCGATCAACACCCGGCTGCCGAAGGTGCTCAAGGCGCCGGAGGGGCACACGTACGCCTGGACGGAGAACCCGCTAGGCATCAACGGCTACTACCTGGTGTCGCGGGGTGAGAAGACGCCGTGGCGGTTGAAGCTGCGCACCGCCTCGTACGCGAACGTGCAGGCGTTGGCAACCCTGCTCCCCGGCTGCCTGGTCCCGGATCTGATCGCGATCCTCGGCTCGATGTTCTTCGTGGTCGGCGACATCGACAAGTGAGCCCGGGCCGCCTGACCGGTCACCGCCAGCGGTCGGTGGGTGGCGCGCCGCCGGCACGCGGTACGTCGTCCTGCGGCGGGTAGCCGTAGCGCTCGTCGACCCGCCGCCGGCCGGTCCGTTCCGGGGCGGGTTCCGCCTGGTGGCCGCGTTGGCGCGGTGGACGCCACTCGTCCGGCACCGGCACCCCGCCCACCGGCAGCGCGGGCCTTCCCGGCTCGGCCCGCCGACCACTGTCGTGGCGGCGCGGTTCTTCATACCGGCCGGCGTCCTCGTAGCGGCCGGCGTCCTCGTGACGGCGCGGCTCCTCGGGACGGCGCGGCTCCTCGTAGCGGTGCGGCTCCTCGTAGCGGCCGGCGTCCTCGTGACGGCGCGGCTCCTCGTAGCGGGCGGCGGCCCAGCGGTCGGCCACCCGGTACTCGGTGCCGGTGGCGTCGGCGTGCACCTCGGCCCGACGTTCGCCGACCCGCAACTCGCGACCGTTCTCGTCGTCGCGGACGGCGGCCCACCGGTCACCGGCCCGCAGCTGCGACCAGTACTCGCCGGTGTCGTCGGCCCGCAGCGGCGGCCCGGCCTGTGGTGCCTGGACGCCTGCCCGGTCGCGCTGCTCCGACCAGCCCCGATCGTCCGGGCTGTCCCAGGATTCCGCCGGCCTCTCCGGGGTGCGGTGTGACCGGGCTGCCGGGGCTGGCTCGTCGGGCTGGGCGTACGCGTCGCGCCGGTCGGTCCACTCCGGCTCGTCGCGGCGGCCCGTCCAACCCGGCTCGTCGCCGTACCCGGCTCTGGGGTGCTGCTCCGGCTCGCTCCGCGCCCGGCCGGACGGGCGCGGGGGCTGATCGGCGTCGCCGCCCCGGGTCCACTCCTGTGCGGGTGGCGTCCACTGACCGGCGTACCCGCCGCCGTAGCGACCGGGCGGCTCGGCCGGGCCGCCGTCCACCACTGTGTGCCGGGTGGTGACGTGCACGGTCTCGGTGTGTCGGACCACGCCAGCCGGCCGGTGCGCCGCCTCGGGGCGGTCGTGCTCCCGGGGGCGGGCTGAGCCGTACGCGGTGCCGGCCGACCGTTCCCCGCCGTACATCCCGGCGGCGGCCGGCGGCTCGGGGGTTTCCCGGGCGTACGCCGGCTCGTCGTCCTGGTGCTCGGGGCGCCCCCACCGGGGCGCGTCGTCGGGGCCGGACACCCGGGCGCGGCCGGCCTGCGCGTCGCCCCGGTTACGGGCCACCGGTGTGTCGTCCGCCGGCGGCTCGACGGCAGCCACCCGCGCCCGTCCGGCACCCGCCTGGTCGACTGCTGGGGCGGCACCGGCGAGGGCGGCGCCACTGGCGTCGAGACGGCGGCGCACCGCGGCGATCCCCTCCTGGGCCCGTTGGGCCTGGTCGAGCGCCTGGTTACCGCGCTGGGCGGCGGCCACGATCTCGCCGCGCAACTCCCGACGCAGCTCCTCGATCTCGTCCAGCAACTCGTCGGTCCGCGCCGAGGCGCCTTCGCCGTCGGGACGCAACGCGATGGAGAGGCCGATCAGCACCACAGCGAGGATGGCGAGCACCGCGGCGAACCGCAACGGGCCGTTGCCGTCGGCCACCAGCAGAATCAGCGCCGCCACCGGCGCGAGAGCGACGCCGGCCCAGAAGAGCATGGTCAGCAGCGGTGGTTGACGCCGGGCGTCGGAGGTGGCCGGGGCTGGCATGGATGTGCAGCCTACCCACGATATCCACCGGAGGGAACGGGGTCCCCGGGACGCGCGAACGCCCCCGCCCGGTCGGGGGCGAGGGCGTCCGCGGCACGTGCGGAAAGCGCTCAGCTGGTGGCGAAGGCGCCATCCGAGGAGAAGATCAGACCCACGCTGATCGAGCCGTCGCGCAGCCCGCTCTTGGTCAGCGGCCCGCCCTGGTCGAGGGAGGAGAACTTGCCGAACGACAGCCCGTAGGTCTTCTCCAGGCCCGGCTTGCAGAAGGGACGCTGCTCGCACTCCGGCGGGCCACCCAGCACAGTCGCGCTGCCGGAGCACTTCGCCGCCAGCTCGGAGAGGGTCCGCACGCCGTACTTGTCGGCGAAGGCCTGGGTCACCGCGAAGGCGTTCTGGTCCTGTGCGGCGGCCGGGGTGCCGAAGGTGAGGCCGGCCTTGTCGCCCTCGGCCTTCAGCGCGGTCACCGTCGTGTTGATGTCCGGCGAGGAGACCGGCTGGGCGTTCTGGCCGTTGGCCTTGGTGTTGAGGAACTCGGCCATTGTGGCCGCGTACTCCGGGACGACCTGGATCTCGCCCTTCTCCAGGGCCGGCGCGTAGAGCTCCCGGTTGCCGATCTGCTGCACCTTGACCTGGTAGCCGGCGGCGGTGAGCGCGATCCGGTACAGCTCGCCCAGGATCTGACTCTCGGCGAAGTTGCCGGCACCCACCGTGATGTCGCCTCCCGGGCCCTTGGCGATGCCCGCGGTGAGGTTGTTGGCGCTGGCGAACTCCTCGGCCGCCACCTTGGGGGTCTTGCGGTCCTCGTTGACGGCCTTGTTGAGCTGGATCAGCTTCGGAGTGTCGAGCGTGGCGGAGACCTTGTCCAGTGCGGCGATCAGCTGCGGGTTGGCCGCCTTGCTGTTGACCGCGGGAATGACGTTGTCGGAGTTCTGGAGCTTCTTGTCGTCCTGCAGAGCGATGAGCTGCTGGCCGGCGACCGGGGCGCACCCGGCGCCGGAGGCGCTCGTCTGGGGTGCGTCGGTGCCGGACGAGCCGGCGTCACCGCAGCCGGTGAGGAGTGCTGCCCCGGCGACGGCGCTGACCGCCCCGATCGCCAGACGTGTACGTGCGCGCATGTGCCCGCCTTCCGTGTCCCGGCGCGGCCCGTCCCGGGCCGGCCGCGTGTCCGACGGGCGATCCTGACTGTCGGCCGCCCGCGAATGTCCACCCAACATGCTCCGGAACCGACCGACAACTTGGGATGGACTTCGTCACCCCATCGTCACCGATTTGACGGGCGTGGGTCGCCAGCTCGACGCGGGCTCACCCGGACGGGTCAGGCGCTGCCGGTGGCGTCGGCGGCCCGGGGCCGCCCGAGGCGCTGCCGCCCGCGCCGCAGCGGCTTGGGGGTGACAAGCCGTTCGACGCCGCCGAGGACCACCTCGGCCAGCAACGCGAGCCCGGCCACCAGCACACCACCGGCGACGATCTGTCCGCCGCCGGCCGCGATACCGATGCCGAAGCCGGTCCGGATGATCTGGCCCAGGCCGCCGCCGTTGACGAAGGAGGCCAGCGCCGCTGTCGCGATCACCTGGACCGCCGCGGTACGGAACCCGGCGGCCAGGTAGGGCACCGCGAGCGGCAACTCCACGCGGCGCAGCAGTTGCCCGCCGGATAGGCCCATCCCCCGGGCCGCGTCGCGGGCCTCCGGGTCCACCTGACGCACCCCGGTGTACGCGTTGGCCAGCAGCGGCGGCACGGCGAAGACAGCCAGTGCCACCACCACCGGTGTCTTCCCGAAGCCGCTGGCGAAGACGACCGGGAGGATGGTCAGCAGCGCCAGGGTGGGGATGGCCAGGGTGGCGTTGGAGATCAGCACCACGAGGCCGCCACCTCGACCGAGGTGCCCCAACCAGAGCCCGAGCGGCCAGGCCACCAGGCAGCCGAGCGCCACCGCCAGGGCCGAGATCGTCAGGTGCTCGCCGAGCCGGTCCAGCATGCCGCCGGGGTTGGTCCAGTTCAGTGGGTCGTTGATCCAGGTGATGGCCTGCCCGATCGGGTTTTCCGCCACGGTCACCGTGCCCTCCGGGTGGACCAGGGAGTCACCAGTCGGGCGACCAGGATGAGCAGCAGGTCGAGCACGACGGCGAGCGCCACGCAGAGCAGTGCGGCCGTCATGATCTCGGCCTTGTAGAGGTTGTTCTGGAAGCCCGCGAAGATCAACTGACCGAGCCCGCCGTGCCCGACCAGCACCCCGACAGTGACCAACGCCACCGTCGAGACCGTCGCCAGCCGTACGCCGGTCACGATGCCCGGCAGCGCCAGCGGCAGGTCGATCCGGAACAGCCGCCTCCAGCGACCGTAACCCATGCCCTCGGCGGCCTCCCGAACCTCCGGAGGCACCTGGTTGAGACCGGCCACCACGTTGCGCACGATCAGCAGCAACGCGTAGAGGACCAGCCCGACCAGCACAGTGGTCGCACCGGTGCCCAGGTAGGGGGCGATGAACGCGAAGAGCGCCAACGACGGGATTGTGTAGACCACCCCGCTGACGGCGAGGATCGGACCGGCAAGCGGACGGACCCAGTACGCCAGCACTGACAACGGCAGGGCGATCAGCACCGCGATCAGCACCGCTCGCCCGGTGAGGGAGGCGTGTTCGCGCACCGCGGCGAGGATCGTGTCAGAGTTGTCCCGCACGTACTGCCAGGAGAACCAGGGGTTACCCGGGTCGGCCCGGTAGCTCAGGCGGAAGGACATACGTGGACGTTACCCCGGAGGCTGCCGGCGTGGCCCAATCCCCTCGCGCGGCGTCGATCTCCCTGGAGGGCATCCAGAAGCGCTACCCGAACGGCACCGAAGCTGTCCGGGACCTCAGCCTGGAGGTCCGGGCCGGCGAGCTGGTGGTGCTGATCGGCCCGTCCGGCTGCGGCAAGTCGACGGTGCTGCGGATGATCAATCGCCTGATCGAACCGACCGCCGGTCGCATCACGCTCGGCGACGAGGACGTCACGAATGTCGACCCGGTGCGACTGCGCCGTCGAATCGGGTACGTGATCCAGAACGTCGGTCTCTTTCCACACCAGACCGTGCGGGCCAACGTGGCCACCGTGCCGGGCCTGCTCCGCTGGCCCAAGAGCCAGACCCGGGCCCGGGTCGACGAGCTGCTCGACCTGGTCGGACTGGACCCGGCGGAGTTCGGCGGTCGCTACCCGCACGAGCTGTCGGGTGGCCAGCGGCAGCGGGTCGGGGTGGCCCGGGCGCTCGCCGCCGACCCGGTGGTGCTGTTGATGGACGAGCCGTTCTCGGCCGTCGACCCGATCGTCCGGGCCCGCCTCCAGGAGGAGTTCCTGCGCCTCCAGGCCGAGGTACGCAAGACGATCGTGCTGGTCACCCACGACCTCGACGAGGCCGTCCGACTCGGTGACCGGATCGCTGTCCTCTCCGAGGGCGGGCACCTGGAGCAGTACGACACCCCGGCCGCGCTGCTCGGCGCACCCGCCACCGCGTTCGTACGCGAGTTCGTCGGCGCCGACCGCGGCATCCGCCGGTTGGCGGTCACCCCGCTCGACCGGGCGACCCTGGAGCCGGTGCCCGAGGACGCCGCACCGGACCTGCCCACCGTCGCCGTGGACGGCTCGGCGTACGACGCGTTGGCGGTCCTGCTCACCTCGGGCCGGGACCGGCTCCTGGTGACCGACGCCGGCCGGCCGGTGGGCGCGTTGAGCCGACAGCGCCTCCTCGACCTCGGCCGCCCGAGCAGCTGACCCGCGTTCGGGGCAGGCACGACCGTCGCGTCTGACCCCGCCTCGGCCAGGTCAGGCGCGACCGCCCAGGCTGGCGATGCCGATGATCCACCCGGTGAGGAAGCCGTAACCGGCACCGGTGCTGGCGTCCTGCAGTGCCCCCAGGAGCGACGGCGCGGGGCCGAGCAGCGCCGCCAGCACTGCGGCCAGCCCGCCAGCCAGCACGTACGCGGCCCAACCGGAGAAGAACTGGCTGACCGGGCCGGGCACCCGGGCGACCTGGGCCGCGGGCAACAGGTAGAGCAGCGCCACAGCGAGGACCACCAGCAGCACGGCTCGCAGGTCGGCGGCGAACAACCCGCCGGCCTGCCCGTCCGCGTCGAGCCGCCAGGCCGGCCAGGCGAGCAGGCGCGCGTAGAAGGCCCCGGCCGACTCCGGGTCGGTGAGGGTGACGGCCCAGCCGGTGTACGCCGGACTGCCGCAGATGCCGACCAGCAGCAACACGGCGAGCGCGCCGGTGCCGGCGGCCGTGCCGTAGCGGCTGACCGGGCCGGAACGGTTGACGAGCGACGCGATCCGCCCAGACCCCGAACCGGTGGCTCGGGTGGACCTGGGCTGCCCCGAGCGGCTCAGTGCTTCATCAGGTAGTCGATGAAGGCGGCCCGCAGCAGCGGCGCCGACTCCTCGTAGCCGTGACCGGTCAGCTCCCGCCACAGCGCGTTGGCCTCGTCGATCGTCGGGCCGATCGAGTTCGGGGCGCCATCCAGCACCGTGGCCTCGTCCGCGTTCGGCAGGTGGCGCAGCACCGACCAGAAGAAGCCCACGTCCCGGTGCTCCCGGGCCCGGGCGAACGCCCGCTCCCGCAGCTCCTCGGTGGACAGCGCGTCAAGCTCCTCGAACGAGGTTCCGCCCGGGGTGGCGGCAGGTGAGTCGGTCATGTCGCCGAGCCTAACTGTCGAGATCAGCTCCGGCTCGGCGGACGCGACGCGGCTCACCGCTCATCGGTGTCCCACCGTCGCGGGCCGTCCTCCCACCGGGGATCCCGCCACGGGTCGACCGGTTGCGGCGCGGCCTGGGTCGGCAGCGTGGGAGGCCAGTTGTCGACGGACTGCGGCTGCGGTGTGGTCCAGCCCGAGCTGATCGTGCCGTCGCTGACCGGCTCGGGTCGCTCAGGGCCGCCCGGTCGAGGCCGCCCGAGCGTCTCGACCAGCCGGGTGGCCAGCAGCCCGACGCCGAGCGCGGCCCCGCCGACCGCCCAGTTGCTCAGCGTCCAGCCACGCTCCGGCGCGTACACCTGGAAGACAGTCACCAGGCCGACCGCCAGCAGCGTGCCGAACACCCCGCCCCGGCGGCCGTACGCGCTGGTGCCGGCGAGCAGGGCCACCCCGATGGCCAGCACCGTCCAGTCCAACCCCGAGGTGGGCGCCACCGGCCCGGGGTCGTTGGCGGCGAGCAGCACGCCGGCCAGAGCGGCCAGCACCGTGGAGACGACAAGCGCGACTGCGGTCACCACTGCGGCCACCGCGCCCCGCCGACGGGCCGGGTCGGCGATCGGTCGGTACCTGCCGACGAGCCTGCGGATCGCCCGGATAGCGCCGAACAGCCCGCCCAGGACGGCCACCGCGGCGAAGCCGGCGAAGAGGTAGCCGGCGCTGCTGGTGGGGTCGTAGTCGCCCTGCACCAGCACTGGCGCCGAGCGGCGTTCGATGTACACCACCACGGCGGCGGCGCCGGCCAGGCTGGCGGCCCAGCCTGGCACGTGCAGCACCACCACTGCCAGCGCCAACGCCAACCCACCCACCGCGGCGACCGCCACGGCCGGGCCGAGCGACGCCGGCAGGCCCCGGTCACCCTGCTCGGCGTAGTGCAGGGCGGCCGCCACCGCGATCGGGCCGACGGCCAGGTTCGGCGCGGACGTCCGCAGGCTCAGCCCTGCGGCCAGGGCGAGCAACCCCAGCCCGACCGCGTCGATCAGCAGCGTGCGCAGGTTGCCGTCGCGCACCGCGGCCGGATCCTCCCGCCAGAGCAGCCAGCTCACGGCGGCCAGCCCGGCCAGCAGCAGCAGCTCCCACCCCAGGTGTACGCCGATCCGGTCCCGGCCGGGCTCACCGTGGGCGGGATCGTCGAAGACGTTGTCCAGGACGGCGGCCGGCACCCCCGACGAGGGTTCGGCCGACCGGTCCCGGCCCGCTTCTTCGTACCCCATGACGCCGCCTCCCCAGTGGCCGGCCGTCCCCAGTCCGGCGCACGGACGGACCCTGGGCGGCCCTTGCTCCCCGATCGCAGGCACCGTACCCGCGACCGCAGCCGGGCGTAACCCCCTGCTCAGCGCTGGCCGGGGCGGCTCTCCCGCTGGTCCTGCTCGCGCTCGTCGTCAGGGCGTTCCGGCACCCGGCAGGAGCGCTCCAACCAGAGCGCGGCACCGACAAGTGCCAGCGAGGCGAGCAGGCCTCCGCCGGCGGCCGGTCGATCGTCCAGGGCGGCGCGGGTGGTCTCCACGAAGAGCCAGCCGGTGAGCCCCGCGTAGAAGCCCGCGAAGATCGCGGCGGCCAGTGCCGACGCCTTGGCCAGCACCACGAAACGGGCGACCAACAGCGGATTGACCGGCTCCCGACCAGGCTTGCGCTCGATCCGGCCCCGGGTGTTGATCGCGGCGTACGCCTCCAGCACCGCGAGCCCGGCCAGCGTCACCACCGGCAACCAGGGCAACCGGGGAATGCCGCTGTAGTAGAGGGTGCTGATCAGCAGCCAGGCCACCGCCGCCGCAGCCAGGCCTGCCACGACCAGGGTCGAGATCCGGGTGGGGCCCATCCGCGACCCGTCCGGGCCCGACCCGCGGGGTGGGGGCTTCGCCTGCGTCATGCCGGCCGGTTCCGCTCGGTCATGCCGTCGACTCTAACGCCAACTCCGGCCGGGGACGCAGTTCCAACGCCTCGTCCGCGGCGGGGCCGGTGGTCAGCAGGTCGGTCAGCCAGCCGTGACCGGGCAGCCGACCGTACGGCTGGATGTCGATCCACGGACGCAGCACGAAGGCGCGCAGGTGCGCCCGGGGGTGCGGCAGGGTCAGCTCCTCCTCGTCGCTGAGCACCGGCTCGTCGTCGTCGCTCCAGACCGCGATCACGTCCACGTCGAGGGTGCGCGGCCCGAACCGCCGCTGCGGGTCACGGACCCGGCCGGCCGCGCGCTCCGCGTCGCGGGCCCGCTCCAGCCAGTCGCGCGCTGTCGCGCTCTCGTCCTGCACGAGCACCACCGCGTTGAGGTACGCGGGCTGATCGGTGTCACCCCACGGTGGAGTCTCGTACACCCCGGAGAGGACGAGCACCGCGTCGCCGAGGGTGGCGACGGCCGTGCGCAGGTGCTCCAGGCGGTCGCCCAGGTTGCTGCCGAGCGAGAGAACCGCCCGGGTCACCGGGTACGCGCCCGGGTCATGGTGACTGCCACGTCGGCGAAGGTGTGCGGCACCGGAGCCTCCGGCTTGTGCACGGTGATCGTCGCGGCGTCGACCCGAACGTCTGCCAGGCAGACCGCGAGGAGCCGGTCCGCCAGGGTCTCGATCAGGTTGACCGGCTCGCCGGTCACCACCGCGACCAGGCGTTCGGCCAACTCGCCGTAGTGCACTGTGGCGGTGACGTCGTCACTGGCGGCGGCCGGGCCGAGGTCCAACTCCAGGACGGCGTCGACCACGAAGTCCTGCCCCTGTTCGCGTTCGAAGTCGTACACCCCGTGCCGACCATGCGCCCGCAGGCCGGTCAGCTGGATCCGGTCCGTCGTCATCGCCGTACCCCCTGCTCGTGATCGTCTTGCGTCCGCATCCTGTCGTGCGGCGGCACGGCCAGGCGGGGGCTGCCGGTCGCCGCCCAGACGGCGAGCGCGTCGGCGGTGGCCCGCACGTCGTGCACGCGTACGCCCCAGGCGCCCGCGGCGACCGCCAGCACACTGGTGGCCACGGTGGCCGCCTCCCGCTGGGCGGTCGGTCGCGGCGTGCCGTCCGCGGCGGCGAGCAACCCACCGAGGTACGACTTACGGCTCGCCCCGAAGAGCAGCGGGTAGCCGAGATCCAGCAACTCCGGCAGGCGGGCGCTGAGCTCCCAGTTGTGCGCGGCCGTCTTGGCGAAGCCGAGCCCGGGGTCGACGATGAGGCGGTCGGCGGCCACACCGGCGGCCAGCGCCGCGTCGATCCGTTGGGCCAACTCGGCCCGGACCTCGGCCACCACGTCCGTGTAGGTGGCCAACTCGCGCATGGCACGGGAGTGCCCACGCCAGTGCATCAGCACCCAGGGGCAGTGCGCGTCGCGGACCACCCGGGCCATGTCCGGGTCGGCCAGGCCACCGGAGACGTCGTTGACCACTGCCGCGCCGGCGGCCAGGGCGGCCTCCGCGACCCGCGCGCGGCTGGTGTCGACGCTGACCGCCACACCGGCGGCGGTCAGCTCACGAATGACCGGCAACACCCGCTCGGCCTCGGTCGCGGCGTCGATTCGCTCGGCACCCGGACGGGTCGACTCGCCGCCAATGTCGACCAACTGCGCACCGGCGTCCCGTAGACGGACGCCGTGTCCGACGGCGGCGTCCAGGTCGGCGTACCGTCCGCCGTCGGAGAAGGAGTCCGGTGTGACGTTGAGGACGCCCATCACCACCGGGCCCGAAGCCCGCACCAGATCGGTCACGACTAGACGGTACCGGTCGCGGTGGCGGTGCCCAGCGACCCGGGTAGGCCCCGCACCACTGCCCTGACGTGGCGATTAGAACAGGTGTACGATCGGTCATCTGGGCAGTATCGGGCAGCCCCTTCGCGGCTTGTCGCAATCCGGGGCGGCCCGTACGCTTTGAAATTGGCCAGCATCGAGATGGCGAAGCTTGGAGGGAGGGCCGAAGCGGGGGAAAACCGCCCAAACCTCGCCACCCTCCGTGGTGAGTAACGAACACAGGGTCAAGAACGCCATGCCCTGTGGAGCACTTTTCCCGCCAGGCTTGCCTATTGCACCGCCGCGGCACCGCCGGCCGCGCTATGGGGAGGTTCCAGTGATCGCCTTCGAGCTCATGGAGACGGCGTCGTCCGGCGTCGCCCACGCGCTCTCCACCCTGGCGTCGGCTCCACTCGCGGAGCCGGCACCGAAGGGGATCGACACGAACAGTGTCGTCACCTTCTTCGCCAGCAAGATCGCGCCGATCCTGCTCGCCGTCCTGGGTGTCATCTTCATCGGCCGCGCCAGCCGAGGCGAGATCTCCAAGGTGCTGACCAGCTCCGCGATCGCCATCGTCGGGCTCGCCTTCATCGCGGGCGCGGCAACACTCTTCTTCGTCGGCGATTACCTGATCGACCTGATCTTCGAATAGGCGCGTTCACCAGATGCGGCTGCGCACCGACGACGACATCTACCGGGCCCGCCTGGTCTACCTCGGGCCGCCCGGTTACACCCTTCCGGTTCACCTGCCCTACGCCCAGTACGGGCTCTTCATGCTGCTGGTCCCCCTCTACATGTTCATCCACTGGCTGTTCACGTTGACGGTCGAGCTCTTCCCAGCCTGGGAGATCGCGCTCGCCATCGTGACCACGTCGTTCATCTTCCGGCACGTCGACCCCGATCGGCCGGCGCGGGTGGTCATTCGCACCGCGCTGACCGACTGGCGACGCACCCGGGAGCCGGCGGTCGAGCAGCGCGATCCGCGCCTGGTCGGCAGCCGGATCAGGATTCGGGAGGAGCTGGCATGACCGGACGTACGTCGAACGGTCCGTCGCAGGACGCGGGCATGGGTCTGCCGACAGTCGCCGAGGCGATCGCATGAGCCGCTCCTCCACGCCGGGCTCCCCGGCCGGCCGACCGGGCGCACCAGCCGGTCACCGTGCGCACTCATTCGACTACACCGAGGACGAGGATGAGGTTGCCCTCGACCCCGCGCTGGTGACGTCACCCGGCCACGGTGCCGTCGGCGTGTTCCAGGCACCCCGGCCGGTTCCCCGCCGGACGCCACCGGCCGAGCCCACCGCCGTGTCGGCCGGCGAGAACGCCGACATCGACTCCCCCTTCCTGGACCTCTTCGGCGGCGGAGGGCGACCCGCCTCGCCACGAGCGGTCACCGCCGGCCCGAGCACCCGCGAGCAGCCGGCGATCCCGCACCAGCCGCCGCCCACCGCCAGCCCGGCGCCAGCCCGCGCGGTTCCCGAGGTCGAGCCACAGTGGACGCCGGCCGGCAACGCTGGCCGACCCGTCGAGCCACGGCACGGAGGCAGCCACCCGACCAACGAGTCCCGGGTGCCGCACCAGGCCGGCGATCGACGGCCGATGCTGCGTCCGCCGGACGAGTCCGAGTCACCCACCGACGGCGGGTCGCCGTCGGTGACCACCAGCCCGGTCCGCCGACCCGCCAACACCGCGCCGGGCGGCCGCCCCACAGCGACGTCGCCGGCCCGACCGGCGGCTCAAGCGCCACCCCAGCCGACGGCCGCCGCCAGCCGGTCCACTGCTCCGACGGAGCAACCGGCCATGATCACGGCTGCGGATCGGCCAGCTCTCGAACGTACGGCGCGCCGGACCACCGACGCGGATCGGCCCAGGAGCACCGGCAAGGAGATGGCCGCGCCCCGACAGCGCACGGCGAGCCGACCGGACCGACCGATCAAGCCGACCCGGGTTCGCGCTCCGAAGATCAAATTCGGGGATCGGGATCCGTCGGTCGAACTGGCCATCACCGAGATCGCCGGCCACCTCACCTTCACACCGAACACCGTCACCGCCTGGTACTGGCTGCCCGAGGTCCGTTGGGCGTTCCGGCCGGACGCCGAGCGTGAGGCGCTGCTGTCGGCGATCTCCGAGCAGTACGCCGGCCTGGCCGGCTTCCGACTGCACCTGCGCCGCACCACCCGGCCGTTCCCCGCCGACGAGTGGGCGCGCACCATCGACACGCACACCTCGGCACCGCTGCCCGACGTCCCCGGCACCACCGGCTGGGCCGACCACCTGGTCGCCGCCCAACGCCACCTGATGGCGGTCAACCACGCCGAGGGCCAGACCTACCTGGGTGTCACCTTCGCCCGGCGTTCCCTCGGCGACTCGCTCACCGAGCGGCTGCTGCGCACCTTCGGCCGGGGCACCGCCGACGGAGAACGCCGCAAGCTGGGCCGCACAGTGGAACAGTTCGACGAGGTGCTCGGGGCGTTCGGCATGCGCGGCCGGCGGGTCACCGCCCAGGAGCTGGAATGGCTGCTCTACCGCTCGGTGGCGCTGTGCATGTCGCCGCCGAGCACCCTCTCCCCCGTCACCGACGGGCGCTGGGAACGCGGCGACCTGCTCGCCATGACCGAGCAGGTCGAGCGCTACCGCACCCCGTACGGCTCGACGGTCAAGCTGGTCAACCGGATGACCGGCGAGGAACGGCACGTGGCAGTGCTCGCTGTCGGCCGGATGGAACCGCTGGAGATTCCGGAACGACACGAGCCCTGGCTGCACTTCCATGAGCGCCTGCCGTGGCCGATGGAGATCTCCACCCGCGTCGACATCCTCGGCTCCGGCGACTCCTTCCGCAATCTGGAACACCGGCTGCGGATGATCCGCTCGCAACAGCTCGACTACGCCGAACACGGCATCGACGCGCCCCCTGAGCTGGAGCGACTGGCCAAGCGCGCCCTGGTGATCGGCGACGAGATGACCACCGGCCTGCCGGTCGACTCGGCCCGTGCGCACGGCTGGCACCGGATCGCTGTCGGCGGCCGGACCAGGGAGGAATGCCTGGAGCGGGCCCGCCGGCTCATCCAGCTCTACTCCCGCGAGCTACGGATCTCACTGCAGCACCCGAAGAACCAGGACTGGCTGGCCCGCGAGTTCATCCCCGGCGAGCCGATCGCCAACACCGGCTACGTGCGTCGCATGCCGGTACCGCTGCTCGCCGCCGCGCTCCCCCAGGCCGCATCCAACGTGGGCGACCGGCGGGGCGACCTGATCGGCCGAACCGCCGGCACCTGCCGCCGCCCGGTCTTCCTCGACCTGCACTTCCCCATGGAGGTCCGGGAACGCTCCGGGCTCGCGGTCTTCGTCGCCGAACCGGGCGGTGGCAAGTCCACCCTGCTCGGCGCCCTGGGCTACCTGGCCGCCCGCCGAGGTGTCCAGGTGACCCTGCTCGACCCGTCCGGCCCGCTGGCCCGCCTCTGCGCGATGCCCGAGCTGCGGCCGTACTCCCGGGTGTTGAACCTGACCGGCTCGGAGCACGGCACCCTGGCGCCCTACTCGCTCATCCCGACGCCGCTGCGCTCCGAATTCGGCACCGGGGCCGCCGGCGACCGGGAGTTCGAGATCGCGGTCTCCAACGCCCGGGCCGAGCGGCGAATGCTGGTCCAGGACATCTGCATGATGCTCGTCCCGCCGCAGGTGGCCAGGGAAGCGTCGACAGCCACCCTCTTCCGGCACGCCGTCCGCCAGGTCCCCGCCGAGGAGACCTCCACCCTTGACGACGTGGTGAGCTGCCTCGGGCGGCTCGACGACGACGCCGGCAAGGAACTGGCCAACCTCCTGCTGGACACCGCCGAGATGCCACTGGCCATGCTCTTCTTCGGCCGACCGCCGGAAGGGCTGCTCGGCGCCGACGCGGCACTCACCGTGATCACCATGGCCGGGCTACGGCTGCCCGACCTCAAGATCGAACGCGAGTACTGGTCAGCCGAGGAAGCACTGGCCCTGCCGATGCTGCACACCGCGCACCGGCTCGCCGTCCGGCGCTGCTACGGCGGCTCAATGTCGTCCCGCAAGCTCGTCGGCCTCGACGAGGCGCACTTCATGGAGGGCTGGCGGTCCGGGCGTTCCTTCCTGGTCCGACTCGCCCGCGACTCCCGCAAGTGGAACCTCGCCGCGCTTGTCGCCTCCCAGAACCCCCGCGACATCCTCGGCCTCGACGTACAGAACCTCGTCTCCACAGTCTTCGTCGGTCGCATCGCCGAGGACGCCGAGATCGCCTCCGAAGCGCTACGGCTGCTGCGGGTGCCGGTGAACGACGGGTACGAGGCCACCCTCGCCTCACTCTCCGCCGCCGACACCAACTCGGCCTCCCGCCTCGGCTTCCGCGAGTTCGTGATGCGTGACGTCGACGGCCGGGTGCAGAAGGTCCGAGTCGACGTCTCGTACGTCGAAGGGCTGCTGGACCACCTCGACACGACGCCCGCCGCGATCGCCGCAGCGGCCGGAGTCCTGCCGAGCATCCCCCTGCCGGATCTGGAGGCGTGACATGGCTAGGGCCTGGGCAAGGACCGTGTCGTTCCTGCTCGCCCTTGGCGTACTGGCCGGGGCCACCCTCAGCTGGCCGCTGATCGGTGCGGAGGCCGCAGCCGCCGCACCGCCTACTGCCCAGGCCCGCGCCGACCTCTGCACGACCGCCGAATGGCAAGCCGACTTCCGCGCCTGCGTGGCAAAGCTGAAGCAGGTCAGCAAGGCAGAGATCGATTGCCTCAAGCCACCTGTGCCTTCCGCCCCGGATTCGGGCTTGGCTGGTTGGTTCGCCTCCCGACCGGACTCGTCCAAGCTGCCCGGGCCAAAGGGCATCTACAGCGACTACGGCTACGGCGGTTACAGCTTCAACACCTACAACGTGGAGGGTGGATGTGCATCCACCGTCCTTCATCCGGACTACAAGTTCACCACCACCGTCGCCAACGGTGAGCTCATGATCGCCACGGCGGTCGTGGGTGCCTCTAACGCCCTGCGGGAGCGGGCCTGGGATCCCCGCTCGATGTGGAATTGGGCCGACCCGCTGGTGGAGAAAGCCACCAAAGGCGTATACGAGAAAGTATTCAGCGTCTTCGGAATCGTCACGCTCTGCGTGGTGGGTCTCTACCTGCTCTGGCGCTCCCGCCAGTCGGACATGAGCAATGCGATGACGACGGCAGGGTGGGCGCTACTGGTGATGGTGGCGGTCACCGCGCTGGCGGCTTGGCCGGTCAAGTCGGCGAACATCGCCGACGGCACCCTGATCACTTCGCTCGGCGTCGTACACGACGCCATAGGCCCGGCGTCAAAGGACACCCCGCCGGATCAGTGCGCCGTTCCTAACCCAGACGCTTGTGTGGATAAAAGACCGCCCGCTGTTCGGGCCAGCGACACTGCCACCGAGGCAATGCTCTATCGCAATTGGCTGCGCGGAGTGCTCGGCTCGGCGGATAGCGAGACCGCCCGAAAGTATGGCCCTGCCCTGTACGACGCCAAGGCGTTCTCCTGGGAGGAGGCCGAGAAGCTACGGGCCAACCCGGCTACCCGGGCAGCGACGATCGAGGCCAAGCAGCAGCAGTGGATGACGGTCGCGGAGCAGATCAAGACGGAGGACCCGGAGGCGTACGAGTTCCTGACGGGTACCCGCGACATGGATCGAATCGGCTCTGGTTTCATCGCCGTACTCGCGGCCGTGCTCTTTGCGATGTTCGACCTGACCGCGTCGGTGCTGGTCCTGCTGGGTTTCCTGATCTTCCGGTGGGCGGTGATCGCGGCACCCATCCTGGGCACCATCGGCCTGCTCCGGCCGGCCAGCGCCGGCCTGCGGCGGTTGGCGAACGCCGTGGTCGCCGCGGTGTTCAACATCGCCATCTTCGGCACCGGGGCAGCCATCTACCTGTTCGCCGTCGACCTGATCATGAGTACCCCTGCCCTACCGGGTTGGCTGCAGGTGGTGCTGGTGTGGCTCTGCGGGGTGGTCGGATGGCTGCTGCTGCGGCCGTACCGGCGGATCACGCAACTCGGCGGCAAGGACAGCAGCGAAGCGGTCAGTTCGGCCGGTTCCTGGCACCGCCGGTTCTTCCGCGACATGCGTACCGCCGCACGACTGGACGTAGCCGAGCCGGGCGGCACCGCCGAGCCGGTGGGCGGACGTCGACGGTCGCCCGACGCAACGCAGACCCGGCTACGACCCGAGGCACGGCGGGAGGACCCGGCCCCGGTGCCGACAGCCGCGGCCGAGGGCCGACGCGCAGACACGGTGCGCCCAGACGGTCGCGAGCGGCCCGACGAGGCGCCGGCGGAGGAGGGCAGAGGTCGGAGCCGCCCAACGGCCCCGCAGCCCCGACGCCGACAGCCAGCGACCTGGACCGAGCCGGACGTTCCGGCTGAGAACCCGTCGTTCGTGGTCTACCGCCCGGGCTCCAGCGAGCGTGTAACGGATCACAGCGGACCTCGGGTGCGCTCAGAGGCGAGGTGACGGTGATGCGACGGGCGTTGGAATTCGTCTTCACCCGGGCGCTGCGGTCCCGGCTGGGCGTGGCGCTCGTGATCGGGGTGGTGGTCGTCGCTGTGCTCGGGGCGGCCAGGCTGATCTCCAACCCGGGCGATTCGGCCGATGGGTTGAGCACCCGTCCGGATGGGCCGATCATCACAGTGGACCCGACGGCCGGCGACGACGGTCTGCTCAACAGCGCGGCTCCGCCGTCACCCGTGACGTCGCCCGGTGCTCGCACGCCCGAACAGACCGCCGACCGCTTCGCCAAGGCCTGGCTGGGCCGTCCCGGGATGACCACCGAAGAGTGGCAGGCTGGTCTACGGCCACTCTCCACGCCGGCACTGAGGGACAAGTTGACCGGCGCCGAGCCAGAGAGCGTGCCGGCCGAGAAGGTCACCGGTCCGCCAACCATGCGAGAGCGGACCGAGACGTTCGTCGAGTTGCTGCTTCCCCTCGATGCCGGCGGGCTCCGGTTGGAACTGGTCACCTCCGATGATGGTTGGCTGGTCGACGTTCTGGACTGGGAGCGGCCATGAGCGACGTTGGTAGCGCCAAACTCCGCCGTGGTCCCCTCCGGCTCGGTGTGGTCGCCGCAGTGCTCACCGGAATGCTGCTTCTGCTCTGCTGCACCGGCGGCACCGCGGCGTTCTTCCTCACCGGGCTCGGAGGCGACGACGCCGAGAACGGCGACACCATGGCAGGCATGGAGTGCGGGCCGGTCCGAGCGGTCAACATCGCGGGCAAGCTGCCGCGATTCGCCCAGTACGGCGACACCCAGGTCCGCAATGCCGCGGTCATCATCAAGGTCGGCCAGGACATGGGCGTGCCTTCGCGCGGTTGGGTGGTCGCCCTCGCCACCGCGATGCAGGAGTCCGCCCTACGCAACCTGGCCAACAGCGGCGTACCCGAGTCCCTGGCCCTGCCGCACGAGGGAGTAGGCGCGGACCACGACTCACTGGGCCTTTTTCAACAGCGGCCGGGGTGGGGCACTGTCGCCGAGCGGTTGAACCCCGCCTACGCGGCCCGCAAGTTCTACGAGAAGCTCGTCAAGGTGGGTAGCTGGCAGCAACGACCGCTGACAGTTGTCGCGCAGCGGGTGCAGGTCAGCGCATACCCGGACGCGTACGCCAAGCACGAAGAGGTAGCCAGCCGGATCGTGGACGCGCTGGCCGGCGGCGCGGCCCGCACCGTCGAGATCAACGGCAAGGCGGTGTGCAACGCGGCCGAACGCGGTCAGATCGCCGCCTCCGGCTGGACCGCGCCGATCCCCGGCGGAGTCGGCTCCGGTTTCCGCACCGCCAGCCGACCCAGCCACAACGGAGTCGACATCGGCGCGGCCAAGGGCACCGAGATCCGCGCGGCAGCGACCGGTCGGGTGCTGGTCTCCACCTGCGACGAGGATCGCCGCGGCCGCCAGGACTGCAACGTGGACGGCTTCCCCGGCAAGGGCGGCTGCGGCTGGTTCGTCGACCTGCTGCACGCCGGTGGCTACATCACCCGGTACTGCCACATGGTGGTTCAGCCCTTCGTCAAGAAGGATCAGATCGTGACTGCCGGTCAGGTGATCGGCAAGGTCGGCAGCAGTGGTAATTCCTCCGGCCCGCATCTGCATTTCGAGGTGCACCTGCGCAACGACCGCAGCGCGTCCGGGGCGGTGAACCCGGGCCCCTTCATGCGCGAGCGGGGTGCCCCGCTGCGCGCCGCCGGGTGAGGCCACCACGGCTATGACCGGACCGTTACCTGACCCATTCGCAGACCAGCCGGACTGGGCACCGCAGCCACCGAGACCACTGACCATCGTCCCAGCGACGCAGCGGGTCGAGCTTCGCGGTCGACGGGTGCTGGTCGGGCTGCCCGGGATGGGGTGGCGCGGGGACCTGCGCGCGGACGACCGGGTGGTGCAGAGCGCCCGGACCTACGTGCCGGTGATCCCCGAGCACGAGTGGTACCGAGCCGAAGCCGACCAGGTCGAGGTGTTCGCGCCGTTGGTGCCGGTGGAGCGGGTCTGGGTGGAGACGGTCGGCGGCCGTCCGGGTGTGGACGACGCCCGGGACACGGGCATCCGGTTGGTCTCGCTGGACGGCCCCGCACACCGGACCCCCACACCGGTCTTCGAAGCGGACGCGGTCACCGGTCGGCGGGTGGTGCACGTCGAGGGCGGCCTGGAGCACCGTGACCTTCGGGCGGTCACCGAGACCTACTCGGGCGCCGAAGGGGACATCTGCGTGCGAGTCACACCCGAGGTGGAGTGGTATCGCTGGGCCTGGCGCGGCCAGTCACCCACCACGTTGGAGGTTCCGGTTCACCTTCTGTGGATCGAGTGACCTCAGCCAGCTCGCGCACCACCACACACCTGCCAGCCGTCGGCTAGCCGGGTATTGAACTGCCAGGGCTGACGGTCGCTCTGGCTCATCCCGTCGATCCGAGCCGAGATGATCAACGTAACCTCAACAGCAGCGACTTCACCCTGTGTCTGCACGTTCAGGCTCCCCCAACTGACAGTTATCGTGGTCCCGAAACGCTGCTCCCGCTCGAGTAGGTCGGTCCGCAGAGCGCTTAACGCCTCCAACTGCGACCCGCTTTCGCAGGTGAAGAGGTTTGCTCTTGTGTCATTGCGATCGACGAGGAACGCACGCAGATAGTTGTCCACGACCACGTCGGGTGCGCTGCGGTCGGGCGTTGAGGCGCGGTTGTACCAAATCAGGGCGGTGGCGACCCCGCCGAGGCAGAGCAGGGCGAGCACGCCAGCGACGACAGTGAGCACCGTCCGCATTCGGCGGCGTGGCGGCTGCGGTGCCGGCGTTGCCGGGGCGGGCGGCAGCTGCTCGGACGGTGTCCGCTGGGCCGGTACGCGGGAGACCTGGGAACCGGCGGGGGGCTGCACTGATTCCACCTCCTGAAGTTATCGGCTGGACGCTCCGGAGCCAATGCCTCAGATCCAGCGGATCGTGACGGACCCCTCCCCACCGGTGAGATCCACGACAACACCGGCGCAGCACCGAGGCACCTCCCGGAGGAGGACCGTCGGCTGGGATACCGTCTCTGCTTGGGGAGGGGTTGCCAACCTCGGGTAGAGGGGGTGGACGCGGTGGCCGGTCCGAAGGCTCGCACGAACCGCGCCGCAGCCCTGCACCGTCGGGCGGCGGCCGTCGCGACCGCGGCTGCCGGGATCCTGGACGAGACGCGGCCGGCTCCGGCCGATCAGCGCCGCCAGTACGAGGTGGCCGACCGGTTACGGACGGCTGCGGCCCTGCTGGCGCCGGGCTGGTCGGGCGCGGCACTGGATTCGCTCACCGTGGACTCGCCGGCAGGTGATGGTCCGCCGCCGTTCGTCCGGGTCGGTACTGCGGCGCCGTTGGACGACGCTCGTTTCCCCGCCTTGGTGCCGCTGGTCGGCGTCGGTCACCTCAGCGTGGACGCTGACGCGCGGGAGCCACGGGTGGCGGGGTTGCTCCGGGCCGTACTTTTGCGGTTGTTGGGTGCGGCACCGGCGGGTGCCCTGCTGATTCGCGCGGTGGATGCCACCGGGGCGGTGCTGACGCCGTTCGGGGCACTGGCGGATGCTGGCCTGTTGCCGCCGCCGGCGGTGGACGTGGCGGGTCTGCGCGCGGTGCTGACCGAGGCGGAGCAGTGGGTGACGCCGGGGGCGAGTGGGCGACGCCGTCACGACCGGACGTTGTTGCTTGTGGTGGCCGCGCTTCCGGAGTCGACCGGCCCGAGCGATCTGGCGCGCATCGAGACGTTGGCCGAGCAGGGGCCGGCAGCTGGGCTGCACCTGGTGGTGGCGGGTTGGCCGCCGGCCGGCCCGTACTCGGCCCGGGCACCGCTGCCGCACACCACTTCGCTGGCGTTGCGGAATGCGTACGCGTTGCTCGGCGATCCGCCGGGGGCATCGTTCGCCGGGCCGGGCGCCGATCCGCCGGGCGGTTTGAACTCGCCGGTCTTCGTCGAGTCGGACCCGCCGGCGGAGCTGGTCGACGCTGTCTGTCGGCGGCTCGCCGAGCAGGTGGAGGCGGGTTCCCGGTTGGCGTTGGGTGCTCTGCTGCCGCCGACGGGCGAGCGACTGTGGGAGTCGGATTCGGCCGACGGGCTGACCACTACCGTCGGTGATGCCGGGGGCCGGTCGGTGCCGTTGGGCTTCACCGAGTTGACCCCGCACTGGCTGGTGAGTGGCCGGTCCGCAGCGGGCCGGGCGGCGTTCCTGACCACCGCGCTGCTCGGCCTGGCCGCCCGTTACGGGCCGGACGACCTGGTCTTCTACCTGGTGGATCTCGGCGACGGCGAGTCCTTCGTGGAGTTCTTGCAGACCGAGCGGGACCGATCGTGGGTTCCGCAGGTGCGCGCGGCCGCGATGGCAGCCGACCGGGAGTACGTCCGGGATCTGCTGGACGAGTTGGCGGCCGAGGTTCAGCGCCGCACGGAGGCGGGCGCTCGGGCCGGGGGGCAACGGTTTGCGGAGCTGCGTCAGCACCAGCCGCTGCCCCGGATCGTCTGTGTGGTGGACAATGTGCCGCTGCTCTTCGCCGAACGGGACCGGCTGGCCGCCGAGGTGGCCGCCCAGTTGGACGGGCTGGCCCGGGCGGGTCGGGCGTACGGCGTGCACCTGGTCCTGGCGGGCGCGGGCGAGTTGGGGCTGAGTGCGCGCGCGGATGCTGGTCATCGGGATTCGGTGCTCGGGCAGTTTCCGGTACGGGTGGCGCTTCCGGGTGGCAGCCCGGTGTTGGAGCCGACGAACGATTCGGCAGCCGGTCTGCCGGTGGGCAGCGCGGTGGTGAACACGGCCGGCGGGCTGGGCGGCCCACGGGGTGCGATCCGGGGTCATGAACGGTTGATCCGTCACCCGGATCCGCTGGATCATCCGGAGGTTGTGGAGGCGCTGCGGCACGAGTTGTGGGCGGCTCGTCCGGCCGGGTCGGTGCCGCCGGTGGTCTTCGCGGGTTACGCCCGGCCGCTGCTGGGAAATGATCCGCGCCACCGGGCGGCCCTGGCGGGGCAGGCTCACGGACCGGCGGCTCTGCTGGGCCGGGCGGTGGACGTGGCCCGTTCGACTGTCGCCGTGCCGCTGGGGCCGGCGGCCGGACGCAACCTCGCGGTGCTGGGCTCGGGTACCGCGGCGGGCGGGTTGTTGGCGACGGCGGCGCGGAGCACGTCGGCTCACCACGCGCCGGGCGGGGCACGCTTCCTGGTGGCGGCACCGGACCCGGGCGCCCGGGCTTTGGCGGAGGCGTTGACGGCGGATCTGGCGGCCCGGCATCCGGCCGAGTTGGTGGATCTGCCGACGCTGCTCGCGGACACCGCCGACGACCTGCCGACGTACCTGGTGGTCTTCGGGTTGGACCGGCCGGGTCCGCGGGAGTTGCCGGTGGAGCGGCTGCGGTCGCTTCTGCGGGACGGACCGCCGGCGGGGCGGCATCTGCTGGGCTGGTGGCGTGCGGTGCCGCCGTTCGCCGCGTTGTTCGAGCCGGCGGGCGAGGTCGACAAGCTGGCGGCGGTGGCCGTGCTGGACGTGCCGGTCGCGCAGCTCACAGCGGTCTTTGGTCGGCCGGTCGAGTGGCAGGTGCGCCCGGACCGGGCGGTGCTCTGGGACGGCCCGGACGAGCGGGGCACCGTCCTGGTGCCGTTCGCCGACGAGGCCGGCTGATCGGGTGGCGCGCGTGGAGGGTGTCGAGGTGGATCCGATCGCGACGGTGACCGGGCCGGGGCGGCAGCGGGCAGCTGCGGCGACCGGGGATTCCGCGCCGCGGGTGGTCGAGCCCAGCACGGCCTGGACGGAGTATCTTGCGGCCGCCCGCCAACTGGACGGGGTACGCCGGGGCGCGGCTGCCGCCGCCGGTGAGCAGGCCCGGTCGGCGGAGGCCGCCCGGGAGGAGTTGACGGTGGTCCGGACCGGGCTGGCGAGTCAGCAGGAACGACTGCGCGAGTTGGGCGTACCGGCGATCTCCCTGGTGCCGTCGCCGCCGGAGCTGACCGAGGCGTCCCGGTCGATGGCGGGCGGACCGGCGGCCGTGTTGGCGGCGCTGCGGACCGCGCGGGGTTGGGCCGAGGCGGCGGACGCGGCGCTCGCCGCGCGCCGCCGGTTCCGGCCGGGGTCCTGGCCCGCGCGGGCGCGCAACCTCCTCGTGTACGGGCCGTTCGCGCTGCTGGTGCCGCTGATCCAGGTCGTGGTTCTGGCGGCGACGGGGGTCGGACCGGCCACCGTGGCGGCGTTGATCTGTGGGCTGCCGATGCCGGCGGTCGCGTTCGTCGCCGGTTGGATCGGCATTGGCCGGTTGTTCCGGGTCAGCCCCGCCGAGCGGCTGGACCGTACTGTGCGTTTCGGCGCGTTGGTGTGCCTGGTGCCGGCGGTGCTGGCCACGGCGGGCCTGCTGTTGGCGCTGCTCGCCGGCTGACAGGCCGGGCCGGAAAGCCGCCCGGCCGGAATAACGTGGGGTGGGTGGGGAAACGCAACGGCCGGCCGTCCCGGATGGGTGTCGGCCGGCCGTGGTGTGTCGGGGTGTCAGCGGGGAATGATCAGCGCCATCGCCTCGGCCCGCGACTTGGAGTCCGATTGCAGGATGCCGCGTACGGCCGACGTGATGGTCTTGGCACCAGATTTCTGGATGCCGCGCATCGCCATGCACATGTGTTCGCATTCGAGCACGACGACGACGCCACGTGGTGCGAGTTTGCTCATCAGCAGGTCGGCGACCTGTGACGTGAGCCGTTCCTGCACCTGCGGACGACGGGCGAAGACCTCGACGAGTCGGGCCAACTTGGACAGGCCGGTGATCCGCCCATCGGGACCCGGGATGTAGCCAATGTGCGCGCTGCCCCGGAAGGGCAGCAGGTGGTGCTCACAGAGGCTCATCACGTCGATGTCCCGGACGATGACCAGCTCTTCGTGGTTGGCCTCGAAGGTGGTGCTGAGCACCTGGGCCGGGTCGACCCGCAGGCCGGCGAAGAGTTCGGCGTACGCACGGGCGACCCGGGCCGGGGTCTGCTGGAGTCCGTCGCGGTCCGGGTCCTCGCCGACCGCGATCAGGATCTCCCGGACGGCCTTCTCGATCCGGCCGAGGTCGACAGCGTCCTCGACGGGGCGTCCGGTCAGTTTGCCGCTGATCAGCCGCGCGGCCACGTAGTCCAGCTCGTCGTCGCCGTCGGGTTCGGTCGCGGAGACGGCCAGCTCCCGGTGTGGGGAGCTGGCCGTCGGGTCGTTGCTCAGTGCGTGCCGTCCGAGTTGTTGGACGGCGCCACGCCACCGACCGACGCCTGCGCGCCGTCGGCCTGGGCCTGCGCCTTGAGCTTGTCCTTCTCCGCAGGGGTGAGCACGGGCGGCTCGGTGGAGGGCTGACGCTTGCCGAAGCCGTTGTACGGCGCCAGCGGCGGGCGCTTGACCACTCGGGAGCAGATCCGCGCCATGTCGGCAGTGGAGAGGGTTTCCTTCTCCATCAGCTCCAGCACGATGTTGTCGAGGACGTCCCGGTATTCCACCAGGATCTCCCAGGCCTCGTCGTGCGCCAGCTCGACCAGTGCCCGCATCTCGCCGTCGATCTCGGCGGCCACCGAGTCCGAGTAGTCCCGCTCGTGGCCCATGTTGCGGCCGAGGAACGGCTCGTCCCCGCTGGTGCCGTACTTGATCGCGCCGAGCTTGGAGCTCATGCCGTATTGGGTGATCATCGCGCGGGCCAGTTGGGTGGCCTTCTCGATGTCGTTGCCGGCACCCGTGGTCGGCTCGTGGAAGACCAGTTCCTCAGCGGCGCGACCGCCCAGCGCGTACGCCAGGGTGTCGATCATTTCGGCGCGGGTCTGGGTGTACTTGTCTTCGGTGGGGAGCACCAGGGTGTGGCCCAGCGAGCGACCACGGGACAGGATCGTCACCTTGTGCACCGGCGCGGCGTGCGGCAGCGCCCAGGCGACCAACGCGTGACCACCCTCGTGGTACGCGGTGATCTTCTTTTCGTTGTCGCTCATCACCCGGGTGCGTCGCTGCGGACCGGCGACCACCCGGTCGATCGACTCTTCCAGCGAGTCGTTGGAGATCGCCCGCTGCTCCTTGCGAGCGGTGAGCAGGGCCGACTCGTTGATCACGTTGGCCAGGTCGGCGCCGCTGAAGCCCGGCGTACGACGAGCCACCGCGTCGAGGTCGACGTCCGGCGTGAACGGCTTGCCCTTGGCGTGCACCCGCAGGATGGCCTTGCGGCCCTCCATGTCGGGGGCGTCCACCGGGATCTGCCGGTCGAACCGGCCCGGACGCAGCAGCGCCGGGTCGAGGATGTCCGGCCGGTTGGTGGCCGCGATCAGGATGACCCCGCCCTTGGTGTCGAAGCCGTCCATCTCGACGAGCAGCTGGTTGAGCGTCTGCTCCCGCTCGTCGTGGCCGCCGCCCATGCCGGCGCCACGGTGCCGGCCGACGGCGTCGATCTCGTCGACGAAGACGATCGCCGGGGCGTTCGTCTTGGCCTGCTCGAACAGGTCACGGACCCGGCTGGCGCCGACGCCGACGAACATCTCCACGAAGTCGGAGCCGGAGATGGAGTAGAAGGGCACCCCGGCCTCGCCGGCGACCGCGCGGGCCAGCAGCGTCTTGCCGGTGCCGGGCGGGCCGAACAGCAGCACGCCCTTCGGGATCTTGGCGCCCAGGGCCTGGTACTTGGCCGGGTTCTGCAGGAAGTCCTTGATCTCGTACAGCTCTTCGACGGCCTCCTCGGCACCCGCGACGTCCGCGAAGGTCGTCTTCGGAGTGTCCTTGGTGATCATCTTGGCCTTGGACTTGCCGAAGTTGAGCACCCGGGAGCCGCCGCCCTGCATCTGCGACATGAAGAACAGCAGCAGGAGCACGAGCAGCGCGATCGGCAGCAGGTTGACCAGCAGGCTCACCCAGATGCTGTCCGAGGAGACCTTGGCGTCGGCCGGGCCGGTGACCCTGTTGTTCGCCTTGGCGTCCAGCACCTCGTTCCAGATCTGGTCGCCAGCCTGGTACGGGAACTGGGCCTCGATCTTGTTGGTCTCGGTCTTGCCGAACTTGGTCTTCTGGGCCAGGTCCAGCTGGAGCGTCTGCTCCTTATCCTGGAAGACCACCTTGTTGATCTTGGCGGTGTGCAGTTGATCGAGCGCAACGGAAGTGTCCACGCGGTGGTAGCTGGGACCACTGGTGAACAGCTGACTGAGCACAACGGCGCCGAGGATGACCAGGATGATCCAGACCACCGGTCGGCGGAAGAAACGCGTACGTTCCATACTGTTGTCGAGCGCCGGAGCGCCCGCATCCTCCTGATCGACGTCCTGACCGTCTGATGGTGTCGCCGCGTTGAGCGGCGGCCGGAGCCGCCGTGCGGGCCGGCCTCGACCCCGAGGCGCGAAAACTACCGCGCCGCGGTCATTCGACGGTACACCGTGTACGCGAGGAGTGAGCTTGCGAGCCCCGCAGTCGTGCACCATCAAAAGACCGTGTACGCCAACAGCGAACCTGCGAGCCTGCGCACTCTGCGCGCCTTCGACATCGACGACACGCACCGTGGGCAGGCCCACCAGCCCCGCAGCCAACGTACGGCGAGTCCGGGTGGAAGCCGGCGTGGCGGGGAGTCCGGCTCGGCCACCCGAGCGCCCGGTCACGCGATCGAGAGGGTCGAGCGCGGAGGAACCTCCGGGCCACCGTGCTACACGGTAACCGCATCAGCTGAGAGCGCGCTGAACGTCGGCTTGATGGATGCCGATACAAGTACAGCTCATGTCGACCGGCGGGCCGTCGCGACGGGTCGGGCCCGGCGTCAGGACCGGGCGTAGACCTCGGGCTTGAGCACCCCGACGTACGGCAGTTCCCGGTAGCGCTCGGCGAAGTCCAGGCCGTACCCGACCACGAACTCGGTGGGGATGTCGAAGCCTACGTACTTCACCGGGACCGGCACCTTCACCGCGTCCGGCTTGCGGAACAGGGCGACCACTTCGACGCTCGCCGCCGAGCGCGACTCGAGGTAGCGCAGCAGCCAGGAGAGCGTGAGCCCGGAGTCGACGATGTCCTCGACGACGACCACGTGCCGACCGGCGATGTCCCGGTCCAGATCCTTGAGGATGCGGACCACCCCGGAGGAGGTGGTGCCCTGGCCGTAGGACGAGATGGCCATGAAGTCGAGCTCCGCCGGCGGGCCGTTGCGGCCCAGCGCCCGGGCGAAGTCCGCCATGAACATCACCGCACCCTTGAGTACGCACACCAGCAGCAGCCCGTCGCCCACGTGGGCGTAGTCGGCGGAGACCTGCTTGGCCAGCTCCGCCGTCTTCTCGCGGATCTGCGCCTCGGAGATGATCACGTGGTCGATGTCGGCGTCGTACCAGGAGCCGTCAGCCATGACTCCTAGCCTGCCGTACGTCGGATGGCCTCCGTCGGCGGGGCCGCACCTTTTGGCGCGGTCCCGCCGAGGATTTTCTGCGCAAACAACGCTAATCACATCAGTTGGTGCGTGACCGCCAGCGGCGGCCATCGTCGCTCGGCTTCCAGTCGGCCGAATCGTGGCTGTCGACCGTGAGGCCGGCCGCCGAGGCGGCAGCGAGGAGGACGAGGAACAGGAGGATGAACAGGAACTCCATGGCGGCGCTCGCTTTCGCATGATTGCTGTCGGTTTCGCCGCCGGTGCGCACCGGACTGAGACCAGTCTGCGACCTCACGAAGCGACCGGACAGTGGCAGGAATGCCATTGGTCATCGATTTACTGCCACCTGTCGGGTTACCCTCGTCACATGCTGCGGTCCGTTGCCGTCCTCGCCCTCGACCAGGTCGCTCCCTTCGAGCTCGGCGTGCTCGCCGAGGTGTTCGGCACCGACCGGACAGCGGACGGTTTCCCCGCCTACCGCTTCCAGGTGTGCAGCCCGGACGGTGCTCCCGTGCGTACCTCGTCCGGCTTCCACCTCACCCCGCACGCCGACCTCGGCCCGGTCGACGAGGCCGACCTGGTGGCCATCCCCGCGCACAGCCAGGGCACCACGGTCCCCGGCCCGGTGCTCGACGCGCTCCGCCGGGCCGACGCCCGCGGAGCGCACCTGTTCAGCGTCTGCTCCGGAGCCTTCCTGCTCGGCGAGGCCGGGCTGCTCGACGACCGCGAGTGCACCACCCACTGGCGGTACGTGGACGAGCTGCAACGCCGGCACCCGCGCGCCCGGGTGCTCTGCAACTCGCTCTACGTCCAGGACGGTCGGTTGCTCACCAGCGCCGGCACGGCGGCCGGCATCGACGCGTGCCTGCACCTGATCCGCCAGGAGCACGGCTCGGCCACCGCGACCCGGCTGGCCCGGCGGATGGTGGTCCCGCCGCACCGCGACGGCGGCCAGTCCCAGTACATCGAGGCGCCCATCCCGAAGGCGCCCGAGGCACCCACCCTCGAACCGGTGCTGGAGTGGCTGATGGGTCACCTGGACCGGACGATCACGGTGGAGGAGTTGGCCGCCCGCGCCGGCATGGCGCCTCGCACGTTCGCCCGCCGGTTTCGCGCCGAGACCGGCACCACCCCGCACGACTGGCTCACCAACCAGCGAGTGCTGCTCGCCCGGCGGCTGCTGGAGGAAACCCCGTTGAGCGTGGAGGCGGTCGCCGACCAGTCCGGCTTCGGCGACGCGGCAGCGTTGCGTCACCACTTCAGTCGCCGGGTCGGTGCCACCCCGCACAGCTACCGGACCACCTTCCGGGACCGGGCGCACAGCGGCTGAGACCGGCCGGCCGAGCAGCACGGACACAGCCTTTGCTCTGCTTCACTCCAGGAAACACCCGACGGCCCGCGGTGTTGCGCGGGTTGAAGCAGAGCAAAGGAGGCCGGGCAGGTCAGGCCGGGCGCACCGATGCCAGCCGCCCGTCACGGCGGAGCACCCGGACACCGCCGGGCAGGTCGGCCGGGCCCTGACCGTGCCAATCGGTCACCAGGGCGTCCAGAGCGGCGACGTGCCGGTGCGACAGGGCACCGGGCAGTGCGCCCAACTCGCGAGCCCAGGAGTGCAGCACCCGGCCGCGTACGGCGGGTACCAGGCCGAGCAGCGCCGGTACTGACAGCCCTCCGTCGGGGCACCGGGCCGCCGCCAGCGCCGTCCCCGCCAACTCGTCGAGCGCGGCGTTGTCGGCGGCCACCAGCCGGGCGGTACGCGCCAGGTTGTCCACCACGCCCGGCCCGAGCGCCCGCACCAGCGCCGGCAGCAGGTCGCTCCGCACCCTCGACCGGGCGTATGACGGGTCGCTGTTGTGCGGGTCCTGCCACGGGTTCAGGCCGAGGACGGCGCAGGCGGCGCGCGTCTGCTCCCGACCGATCTCCAGCAACGGACGCAGCAGCGGCACACCGCCCAGATCGCGCCGGGCGGGCATCCCGGCCAGCCCTCGTGGGCCGGCGCCCCGGGCGAGCGCGAGCAGCACCGTCTCCGCCTGGTCGTCGCGGGTGTGCCCGGTGAGCACCGCGACGGCGTTCTGCTGCCGGGCCGCCTCGGTCAGCGCCTGGTAGCGGGCCTCGCGGGCGGCCGCCTCCGGCCCGCCCGGACGCCCGGCCACTTCCACCCGGACCACCGTCGCCGACGCGAACCCGACCCCTCGCCCCCAGGCGGCCACCGCTTCGGCGCGCTCCGCGGAGCCGTCCTGCAAGCCGTGGTCGACGGTGACGAGCGTCGTGGCGCGGCCCAGCCGCGGCGCCACGAAGACGGTGGCCGCCGCGAGCGCGAGCGAGTCGGCGCCACCGGAGCAGGCGACCAGCACCGGGCCACCGGACGGCAGACCGGTCAGGGCGCGGCGGACCGCCACCCGCATCGCGGCCACCGGCGGAGCGAGCGCGGCCACCGGCGGGTGGTCAGCCAGCGGCCGGGATGGTGCCGGCCGGGCCGTGCACCCGGGCGACCCAGGCGTCCGGGTCACCCAACTCCGACAGTCGAGGCAGGGTCAGCGGTGAGTTGAAGATCGAGTTGAACCCGTCCATGCCGACGCGTTCCACCACCCCGTGCACGAACTTGCGCCCCTCGGCGTACTGGCGCATCTTGACGTCCACGCCGAGCAGCCGGCGGATCGCCTTCTCCAGCGGGTTGCCCGCCTCCCGGCGTCGGTTGAACGACGCCCGGATCCGTTCCACGCTCGGGATCACCTGCGGGCCGACGCCGTCCATCACGAACTCGGCGTGCCCCTCCAGCAGGGTCATCAACGCGGTGAGCCGGTCCAGTACGGCCCGCTGCGCCGGGGTCTGCACGATGTCCAGCACGCTGGTGCGGCTCTCCGGATCACGGACCGCGTCGGACAACGTGGCCACCCCGCGCCGCAACCGCTCGACCAGGTGCTCACTTCCGCTGGACGAGGCGTCGACGAACGCCTGCACCTCGCTGAGGAAATAGGCACGCATCCACGGCACGGCCGTGAACTGGGTGCGGTGGGTGACCTCGTGCAGACACACCCAGAGCCGGAAGTCCCGAGGGTCGGCGCCGAGCTTGCGCTCCACCTCGACGATGTTCGGTGCGACCAGCAGCAGCTGGCCCGGGTCAGCCGAGAAGACCTCGTACTGGCCGAGCACCCGGCCGGAGAGGTAGGCCAGCACCGTTCCGGCCTGCACCCCGGTGAGCCGGGACCCGATCGCCTCGGTCAACGCGCCCGGTTGCTTGTCGCCGGAGAGCCGACTCACCAGCGGAGTGATCACCTCGCGGAGACCGGCGATGTTGGTAGCGGCCCAGTCGCGGCGATCGACCACCCGGACCGGCGGATGCGACACCTGCGCCCGCAACCCCGTGTAGTCGGCCACGTGCCCGGCCGCCTCGTCGGTCAGCCGGCGCAGGTCGCCGACCACGTCGGTGGCTTCCGCGTACGACACGCGGGGGCCAGACTTGCTCAACGCCCCCGCGGTGGCGGCGGCCAGATCCCAGTCCACGAACTGCGCCATGAACCCACCGTACCCGCGCCGCGACACCCCGGCCCGGGCTCGCGCCCTCGATCGACGCCGATGGCGACAGCGTCACTCCCGAACCGGCGACGGTCAGCCGCAGCCGCAACCGGCCAGCGCTGCGGCGATCCGGTCCAGGGCCGGCTGGGCGGTGTCCCGGTCCCCCGGCACCTTGTCGGTGAGCACCGCGAAGGTCAACAGCCGACCATCGGCGGTGGTGACCAGGCCCGCGACGGAGTGCACCCCGGTCAGGGTGCCGGTCTTGGCCCGGACGCTGCCCGCGCCCGCGGCGGTGCCCGCAGCGGTGCGGTAGCGCTCGTTCAGGGTGCCGGACCAACCGCCCACCGGCAGACCACCGAAGACGCCGGCCAGCTCCGGGTGGTCCGGACTGGCGGCCAAGCGGATCAGATCGGTCAGCAGCGACGGGCTGATCCGGTTGAGCCGGGACAGGCCGCTGCCGTCGGAGACGCTGATCTCGTCGGCCGGCAGGCCCAGCTCCGCCACCTCGGCGTCCATGGCGGCGGCGCCACCGTCGAACGAGGCGGGTTGACCGCGGGCCAACGCGACCTGCCGGGCGAGCGCCTCGGCCACCAGGTTGTCGCTCTCGCTGATCATGACGTCGACCAGCCGGATCATCGGCGGGGACTGCACCACGCCCAGTTCGGTACCCGGTACCGGGCTGGCACCGGCCGCCGCCTGAGGCGGGGCCGCGCCCCGCTTCACCGAGTCGGTCGGCACCCCGAGCAACCGGGCGAACGCCTTGCCCGCGGCCAGGTCCGGCTCGGCGAACCGCGGGGCGGACCCGTGCTCGACGCCCGGGTCGGTACGCGCGCCGTCGGTCATCAACGCGGTCACCGCGCCGCCCGAACCGCCGGTGGGGATGTCGTCGTCCCAGCCAGGGCCGTAGACCGGGCCGGAGTAGACCGAACCGTCGACGGTGACGCTGGTCGGGGCCGTGCCGCCGAGCGCGGTACGCACCTGGGCGGCCAGGTCGTCGAGGCGCGCCGCGCCCGGGTAGTAACCCTTCTTGTTGATCGCGAGGGTCGGGTCGCCGCCCCCGACGATCACCACCTCGCCGGCCTTCGCGCCGGCCACGGCACGGGTGGGAATCCGGTAGCCGGGCCCGCGGGCCGCCAGCACTGTCACGGCGGTCGCCAGCTTCGTCACCGAGGCGGGCACTGTGCCGTCGTCCGCCCCCTTGGCGAACAACGTCTGACCGGTGATCACGTCGGCGACCGAGACGTTCACCCGGTCACCCAGGGCGGCGACGCCGACCAGTGGATCGAGCACGGCACGAACCCCGTCCGGGGTGGGCAGCGGGGCGTTGGAATCCGGGCCGCCCAGCACGTCCGACGGGGCAGGTTCCGGAGTCACGCCGACCGCGTTCGGCCCGGACCCGGCGTCGTCGCCCAACCATCCGGCGACCGGGCCGGGACGGGTGATCACGACTCCGACGCCGGCGAGCACCAGCAGGAGCACGGCGGCCAGCACCACCGGCAGCCGCCTCCGGCGGCGCGGCGCGGCGGGTGCGGGCGTGGCGTCGGCGGGTGCCGGCAACGCGGAGATCGGCGGGCCCACCGGGGGGACCCCGCCCGGGCCGGGGGCGGTCGGCCCGGGACCGAACGACGGGCTGACCGGCGCAGGGCTGACCGGGACCGTGGCACTGCCGCGTGGCGGGCCGCTCACCGGTTGCTCACCGCCGGCCACCGGGAAGTGACCCGCGTTCGGAGCGGGCGACGCCGGGCCGACCGGTGGACGCCAGGGCAGCGGCGGGGGCCGCTCCGGCACCGTCTCCGGTGCCGGGGTCGGTGCTTCGGGAGCCCGTGGAAGGTGCGCCTCCGGCACCGGGACCCGCCCCTTGGCACTGCCGGAGCCGGATCGTCCGGTACCGTGCGCGGAGCCCCCGTCCGGGCGGTAGTGTGAATCTTCCCTCCCCACGACCCCCTCCTCCCCCAGCGAAAATCGGCTTGGGTGACACTACTTCGGTCCGAAGACTATGCGGCGGCCGGAGTCGGCGGGTGGGCATTCACCTGTCCGGAGGGGCCGCCAGTGGTTCCGTTAGCCAGCGTGGGCAGACGAGGGAGCGTGCAGATGGATTTCGACGTGACGGTTGAGATCCCCAAAGGTCACCGGAACAAGTACGAGGTGGACCACAAGACCGGCCGGATCCGGTTGGACCGCACCCTCTTCACCTCCACCCAGTACCCGGCCGACTACGGGTTCATCGAGGGCACTCTGGGCGAGGACGGCGACCCGCTGGACGCCCTCGTGCTGGTCCCCGAGCCGACCTTCCCGGGCTGTCTGATCCGCTGCCGCACCATCGGCATGTTCCGGATGACCGACGAGAAGGGCGGGGACGACAAGGTCCTCTGCGTGCCCTACGAGGACCCCCGCCAGGAGCACCTGCGCGACATCCACCACCTGGGCGAGTTCGACCGCCTGGAGATCCAGCACTTCTTCGAGGTCTACAAGGACCTGGAGCCCGGCAAGTCGGTGGAGGGCGCGACCTGGGTCGGCCGCACCGAGGCCGAGGCCGAGATCCACGCCTCCTACAAGCGGGCCCGCGACGCCGAGGCGCGCGGCGAATCCGCCCACTGACGACTGCTGACGCACCGGGCCCGAGGGTCGCTCATCCGAGCAACCCTCGGGCCCGTTCGTAGAGGTCGAGCACCGCGCAGGCGATCGGCACCACGGCGACCACCAGGGCCGTGTCGGTGAGGTCCGCGACCCTCCCGAGGTACGGCGAGACCGGCCGGCGGGCGTACCCGGTGCCGCTGGCGACCGCCACCAGGGCCAGCGCCGCCCCGCCCAGAACCAGCACCAACCGCCCGGTCTCGTCGGCCTGACCGACCAGCACGGCACCCAGCGCCGCGTAGCCGGCGAGCCCGGCGAGCACCGTCGGCACCCGGTGTCGCAGCGCCACGAACAGCCGCGACCGCAGCAGCAGCACGGCCGAGGTGACCGCCACCAGCACCCGACCGGCGGTGCCACCGGCGATCACGAGTACGCCCGCTGTGGCCACCACCAGCAGCGCGTGGCCGATCAGCATCCCGGTGAGCGTCTCCTCGGTGCGGATCACCGCAGCGTGCACCCGGCCCTGGTCCGGCAGGTCCCGCACCCGCTCCGGCTCCTCCGCGGAGGTGGCGGCCGGCAGGGTGATCGGCGGCAGGGGCAGCTTGCCCAGTCGGATGGCCAGCAGCGGGATCACGCCGACGGCGAAGACCAGTGCGCTGAGCAGAACCGCCGCCGTACCGGCCGTGGTCATCAGCAGTCCACCGAGCGCGGCCGCCGCGCCGATCAGGCCGACAGTGACACCGGCCACGAAGACCCGCAGTCGACTGGCCACCCCGAGAAGACCGATCAACGCCGCCAGCAGCAGCGCTACCGAGCCGGCCAGCAGTTCGGGAGCGCCCACCCAGCGGGCCGGGCCGATCGGCCCGACCGGGTCGCCGGAGCCGACGGCCAGGGCACCGGCCGTGAACGCGTAGGGCAGCGCGTAGCCGCCGAGCGTCGCCCCGGCGGCGCCGTCGCCGTTGGCGCGGGAGGCGACAGTGCCGGCCACCGTGAGCACCAGTGCCACAGTGACGGCCGCCAGCCAACCAGCTCGGTGCGTCGGGCCGCCGGCGAGCAGCGCGAGCAGGCCGACCGCGAGCGGGACGGAGGCACCGGCCAGACCGGCTGCCCGGGTGGCGGTGGGCGACCAGGCGCCGCCGCGGCGGCGAGCACCGTCGGCGATCGCCTCGATGACGTCGTCGTACTCCAACTCGGGCCAGTGCGCGCGGGCCGGCACCAGGTGCAGCACCTCACCGTCCCGGACACCCTGCGGCAGCAGCGCCTGTGCGGTCACCAGCAACGCCCCGTCGGGGCGGCGGAGCACCCAACCGCCGTGCTGCTCGCCGTCGTCGGCGAGCCCGACACCGGCGTGCCGGAGCACGTCGGGCAGCAGCTCAGCTAGGGGTACCTGCTCCGGCAGGGCGACGTCCACCCGTCGTTGCGGCGCGCTGATGGTGACGCGTGCCAGCCCGGTAGTCATCGACTGGTCTCCATATCGACTGGGATCGGAGGCTGCGCGGACGAGTGGACTTTACCTACCATGAGCCAGGCTCGGGTTACCCAGCGCTGTCAGGAGGCCGAGTGTCCACAGTCGTCATCAAGCGGCCACCGCGTCGACCAGCGCCGGAGATTCCCGCCGGTGAGCTGTCGGTCGACGCACCGCCGGAGATCCCCGTGGTGACCGGCGGGCGGTGGCAGCAGATGCTCATGCTGCTGCCCATGCTCGGCGGCACCGTCGCGATGGCGATGATGTTCGGCCGGGGCGGCGGGGCCTACTCGTACGTGGTGGGCGGCATGTTCGGGCTCTCCTCGTTGGCGATGCTCGTGACGTCCTGGGGCAGCGCCTCCGGCACCCCGAAGAAGTCCGAGATGATGGCCGCCCGCCGGGAGTACCTACGCCACCTGGCCACGCTGCGGCGGCGGGTCCGGCGGACCGCGGGCCAGCAACGGGCCGGGCTCTACTACCGGCACCCGGATCCGGGCCGGCTCTGGTCGACGGTGGACAGCCACCGGGTCTGGGAGCGGCGCCCCGCCGACCCCGATTTCGCTGTGGTGCGGGTCGCCGTCGGGCCGCAGACACTGGCCACCCCACTGGTCCCACCGGTCACCCGGCCGCTGGAGGAACTCGAGCCGATGACCGCCGGCGCGCTACGCCGCTTCCTGGACGCGTACTCCGTGGTGCCGGACCTGCCGGTGGCGCTGTCGCTGCGCAGCTTCGCCCGGGTGCACGTACGATCCGCCGGCCGCGGCCGGGCGACCACCCCGACCACCGGCGGGCCACCGACCGGCGACCCGGCGGCGCAGGCGCTGGTCCGGGCCGTGCTGACCCAGCTGGCGGTCTTCCACGCCCCCGACGAGCTGCTCGTCGCGGTCTGCGCCGGGCCGGAGCGCCGCGCCTGCTGGGAGTGGGTGAAGTGGCTCCCGCACGCCCACCATCCCGGCCGCACCGACGCGCTCGGCCCGGTACGCCTGGTCACCAGCTCGGCCGCCGAGTTGGAGTCGTTGCTGGCCGACGTGCTGGCCACCCGGTCCCGGTTCAGCCCGGCCGGCCCGGCCACCGACGGCCCGCACGTGGTGGTGGTCCTCGACGGCGGCGACCTGACCGGTGCCAGTGACCTGACCGGCGACGGCGGCATCGACGCGGTCACAGTGCTGGATCTGGACACCCCGCCGCCCCGACTGCTGGACCGGTACGCGCTGCTGCTGGAGCTGCACGGCCGGCGGCTGCACTCGCTGTCGTCCGACGGGCACGCCGAGGTGGGCACCGCCGACCAGGTGGAGCTGGCCGACGCCGAGGCGGTCGCCCGACGGTTGGCGCCGCTGCGGCTCGCCGGCGCGGCCAGAGGGCCGGACGCCCCGTTCCAGGCCGACCTGGGCCTCCCCGAGCTGCTCGGTCTCGGTGACCCGGAGAGCTTCACCGCGGAACAGGGCTGGTTGCCGCGTTCGGCACGGGACCGGTTGCGGGTGCCGATCGGGGTGGGCACGGACGGCGGCGCCATCGAGCTGGACCTCAAGGAGTCCGCCCAGGACGGCATGGGCCCGCACGGCCTGCTCATCGGGGCGACCGGCTCCGGCAAGTCCGAGCTGCTCCGCACGCTGGTGCTGGGGCTCGCCGCCACGCACAGCTCCGAGCAGCTCAACTTCGTGCTCGTCGACTTCAAGGGTGGCGCCACCTTCACCTCGTTCGACAGGCTGCCGCACACCGCAGCCGTGATCACCAACCTGGCCGACGCGTTGCCCCTGGTCGATCGCATGGTGGACGCGATCAACGGGGAGTTGGTCCGCCGCCAGGAGTTGCTGCGGCGGGCCGGAAACTTCGCCAGCGTGCGCGACTACGAGCGGGCCAGGGCGGCCGGCAGCCCTCTCGCCCCGCTGCCGTCGTTGCTGCTGATCTGCGACGAATTCTCGGAGCTGCTCTCCGCCAAGCCCGACTTCATCGACCTGTTCGTGCAGATCGGCCGGCTGGGTCGGTCTCTCGGCGTGCACCTGCTGCTCGCCAGCCAGCGCCTGGAGGAGGGCCGGCTCCGCGGGTTGGACACCCACCTCTCGTACCGGATCGGGTTGCGCACCTTCTCGGCGCTGGAGTCCCGGACGGTGCTCGGCGTGGCGGACGCGCACGAGCTGCCCCGCTCACCGGGCCACGGCTACGTGCGTGCCGGCACCGACCCGCTGGCCCGGTTCAAGGCCGCGTACGTCTCCGGGGCCGTCCGCCGTCGGGCCGCGCCGGGCGGCGTCAACGCCGAGGGGGGCGCGCGGCTGCTGACCTTCACCACCCACGTCGTACCGGTGCCCGAGCCGGCGGTCCCGGTGGTGCCCGTCGTGGCGGAGGAGGAGGGCACCAGGACGCTGCTCGACCTGCTGGTGGACCGGCTCGTCGGGCAGGGCCCGCCGGCGCACCAGGTCTGGCTCCCGCCGCTCGGCCAGCCGCCGGCCCTGGACGAGTTGCTCGGTCCGGTCGAGGTGCACCCGAAGCGCGGGCTCACGGTGGGCAACCCGGAGTTGCACGGGGCACTCGGGGTGCCGATGGCGGTGGTGGACAGACCACTGGAGCAGCGCCGGGACCTGCTCTGGCTGGCACTGGACGGCGCTGCCGGGCACGTCGCTGTGGTCGGTGCGCCGCAGAGCGGCAAGTCCACAGCCCTGCGCACGCTGATCTGCGCGCTGGCGCTGACCCACACACCGGCGGAGGTGCAGGTCTACTGCCTCGACTTCGGCGGCGGCGGGTTGGCCGCGCTGCGCGACCTTCCGCACGTCGGCGGGGTGACCGGCCGCGCCGACCCGACCGCCGTACGACGCACGGTCGGCGAGATGACCACCCTGCTGGTCGACCGGGAACGCCGCTTCGCCGAGCTGGGTGTGGAGTCGATGGCCGCCTACCGGCAGCGTCGAGCGGCAGCGGGGACGGTGGGCCAGCCGGGCACCGACCCGTACGGCGACGTGTTCCTGGTGATCGACGGGTGGACCACCATCCGCGGCGAGTACGACGACCTGGAGCCACTCGTCACCGACCTGGCCACCCGGGGCCTGTCGTACGGGCTGCACGTGGTCGCCACCGGGCTGCGCTGGCTGGATTTCCGCCCCGCGATCCGGGACCTGTTCGGCTCCCGGCTGGAGTTGCGCCTCGGTGACCCGGCCGACTCGTTGGTGGCCCGGCGCGCGGCAGCCAACGTGCCGGAGCGCTCCGGCCGAGGCGTGACCGCGGAGGGCCTGCACTTCCTCACCGCGCTGCCCCAGCTCGGGACCCCCGGCGGAGACACAGCCGACCTGGTCAAGAGGGCCGCCGATGGGTGGGCGGGTGCCCCGGCGCCCCGGGTGCGGTTGCTCCCGCCGGTGCTGCCGTACGCCGACCTGGACCTCGCCTCGACGACCGGGCTGCGGCTGCCGATCGGGATCGCGGAGGCGGACCTGCGCCCGGTGTTGCTCGACTTCGCCACCGAGCCGCACTTCGTGGTCTTCGGGGATTCGGAGTGCGGCAAGTCGTCGTTCCTGCGCGCGCTGGCCACGTCGATCATCACCCGGTTCACTCCCGAGCAGGCCCGGGTGATCCTCGTCGACTACCGGCGCAGCCTGCTCGGTGCCATCGAGACGCCGCACCTGATCGGGTACGGCACCGCGGCGGCACACACCGCTGACCTGGTCGAGTCGGCCGCCGGTTACCTGGAGCGGCGGGCTCCCGGGCCGGAGGTCACCCCGCAGCAGTTGCGGGACCGGTCCTGGTGGTCCGGGCCGGAGCTGTTCGTGCTGGTGGACGACTACGACCTGGTGGCGGCCGGGCCGGCGAACCCGTTGCGCGCGTTGGAGGAGCACCTGCCGCACGCCCGGGACATCGGGCTGCACCTGGTGCTGGCCCGCCGTTCCGGTGGGGCGAGCCGGGCCCAGTACGAGCCGATCGTGCAGCGTCTGCGGGAGCTGTCCACGGCCGGTCTGGTGATGGCGGGCAGCCCCGAGGAGGGCGCACTCGTCGGGCCGGTGCGACCCGGACCGCTGCCGCCGGGGCGTGGTCGGTTGGTCACCCGGCGGGAGGGCGTACGCCTTGTTCAGCTGGCACAACTGCCGCCGCAATGACCTGACTCGCCGGTTCTTCCCGTGACGGGTGGGGAAACCGGTAATCTCCGATCGTCATGGTTCCGTCGGGATGAATGGCTGGGTATGTGACTGGGGTGCGGTACAGCGGTCCGTCGGCGGCCCGACGAGCGACCGGCCGGGCGCTGCTCGGCGTGGCAGCGGCGCTTGCTGTCGTGGCCCCGACCGCGGCAGCCGTGCCGATCGCCGCGCCCACCAACGGTGGACAGCTCGCCGGCGCGCCGATGGCGTTCGCCCCCGGTGACGCCGTCGCCCGCACCGACCAGGTCCGCGACGAGCAGTGGCAGCTCGACGAGTTGCAGGCCGAGACGGCGTGGCGCAGCTCGACCGGCCGGGGAGTGACGGTGGCGGTGGTCGACTCCGGAGTGGACGGCAACCACCCCGACCTTGTTGGGCAGGTGCTGCCCGGCAAGGACCTGGTCGGCCCCGGTGGTGCGCCGGGCCCGGACCCGGTGGGTCACGGCACCACTGTCGCCGGCCTGATCGCCGGGCGCAACGACGACAAGCGGGGCGTGGTCGGCCTCGCACCGGACGCCCGGATCCTGCCGGTCCGCGTGCTGGACGAGGAGAATCGGTACGACGACGCGCTGATCGTCGCCCAGGGGGTCCGCTGGGCGGTCGACAACGGCGCCCGTGTGATCAACCTGTCGCTGGGCGGCAGCGGTGACAGCCCGGCCCTGGCCGCCGCCCTGGACTACGCATTCGTCCGGGACGTGGTCGTGATCGCCTGCACCGGCAACCTGGCCACCTCCACCAGCACCAAGGTCTGGTACCCGGCTCGGGAGCCTGGTGTGATCGCGGTGTCCGGTCTCGAACGCAGCAGCGACAACCTGTGGTCCGGCTCGATCACCGGCCGGGCGACGGTGCTCACCGCTCCCGCCAGCGGCCTGGTCGGCGCCAAGCCTCCCGGCGGGTACTGGCGGGTGCAGGGCACCAGCTTCGCCGCGCCACTGGTGGCGGCGACCGCCGCGCTGGTCCGGTCCCGCTATCCGCAGATGCCTGCGGGTGAGGTGGTCAACCGGTTGTTGGCCACCGCCCGGGACCTGGGCCCGACCGGGCGGGACGACCGCTTCGGGTACGGGGTGGTCGACCCGGTGGCCGCGTTGACCGCTCAGGTGCCGTCGGTGACCGCCAACCCGCTGGACGACCAGACGTCGCCGGGCGTCACCGGTTTCGGTCCGGCGCCCGGCTCGGTCGACGACGATCCGGTGGCCGGCGCCGGTAGCGATCCACTCGGTCTCGCCGCATCCGGTCAGCACAGCCGCTGGACGGCTCGGGCGGCGGGCGGTCAGGACACCTCCGCGCCGGAGCAGCTGTGGACCACTGTCGTGCTCCTCGTCGCTCTGGTCGGCGGCGCGGCCCTGATGGTGCGCCGGCTGCGTCAGCGGACCCGTTGATCGTGACCGGCCGGCAGGCCTGACCGGCCGCCCGGCCGGGTAGAACGGACCCATGAGTACGCACCGGCCGCCCACCCTCGCCCCCACCGGCCAGCCGTCCTGGCGGCGCCGCCGATTCGACCCGGACCATGCGCTGGGTCTGCGGCTCACTCTCGCCGCGACGGCGGCGTTCCTGGTGCTGGTGCCGTTCGCGTTGCTCACACTGCTGGTGCTCGGCGCCTGGGCACCGCTGCACCGGCTGGACGCGGCGGTCACCGACGCGCTGCACGGCTACGCCCAGGATCACCCGGCCTGGGTCATGCTGATGCGGGTCTGGAGCGAGGTGTTCGCACCGATGCCACTGCGCGCCGTCGCCCTGCTCCTGGTGGTCCTGCTGCTGCGCCGGGGAGCCCGCCGGCTGGCCCTCTGGGCGGCCACCACAATGGTCGTCGGCGGGTTGATCGGTCCGCTGCTCAAGTTGCTGGTCGGCCGGGACCGGCCGGAGTTGCTGGACCCGGTGGCTCGGGCCGCCGGTTATTCGTTCCCCTCCGGGCACGCGCTGAACGCCACCCTGGCCGCCGGGGTGCTGCTGCTGGTGCTGCTGCCGTACGCCGGGCGGGGGGTGGCGCGGGCCGCGCTCTGGGTGGCGGCGGTCCTGCTCACAGTGGTGACCGGGCTGAGCAGGGTGACGTTGGGTGTGCACTTCACCAGTGACGTGGTGGGTGGATGGCTGCTCGGTGTGGCGGTGGTCGCGGCTACCACCGCAGCGTTCACCAGTTGGCGGGCACACACCGGTCTGCGGCCGGTCCGACCGACCCGCGACGGCATCGCTCCCGAGGTCGAGCGGCATCCGGGGGCAGCCTGAGGAGTGACGACGCGGCCGGCCGGGTACTGGCCGATTCATGTCCGAGACCGTGGTCCAGATCGTCCGGCGGGTGCTGCTGCCGGTGTCCCTCCTGCTGGGGCTCATGGTGCTGCTCGGGGTGCTGGTCACCCGGGTGTTCGCCCGGACCTGGCCGTTCACCGTGGAGGACGCGGTGAACCGGGAGTTGGCCGCCGACCGCACCGGCGACTGGAACAACGTCTCGCTGGTGTTCAGCACGCTGGCCAGCACCCAGATGATCGTCGCGGTCACGGTGCTGGTGGCGCTGGCGCTGCGGCTCTGGCTGAAGCGCTGGCGCGAGCCGCTGTTCCTGTGCGCGGCGGTGACCGCCCAGGCACTGGTGTTCCTGCTGACCACGCTGGCTATCGACAGACAACGGCCGGCTGTGGAGCACATGGACGTCTCGCCACCGACGTCGAGCTTTCCGTCCGGGCACACGTCGGCGGCGGTGGCGCTCTACGTCGGCATCGCCGTGCTGTTGGCGCTGCGGGCACGGAGCACCGGCGCGAAGGTCGCCTGGTGGACGCTGCTGCTGATGGTGCCGCTGGGCGTGGCGGTGACCCGGATGTACCGGGGAATGCACCACCCGAGCGACGTGGTGGCGTCCTTCCTCAACGGCGGCACCTGCGTCGCGATCATGGCCCGTGCCGTGCTGGACCGGGGGCTGCGGTGGGGACGGGCGAAGCTACCGACCGTCGGGCGTCGCCCCCTGCCGGCTCAGGGCTGAGCTGGCCGCGCAGCGACGCTCAGGTGCACTCACCGGTGGCGACCTGCCGGTTGCGTTCGGCACCGGCCAACGCCACCGGGCGGGCCTCGGCCGCCGTCACGGCGAAGCCGGTGTTCGGGTCGTCGGACGCCGCCGCGAAGATCACGCCGAGCACCAGGCCGTTGGCGGAGAGCAGCGGACCGCCCGAGTTGCCGCTGCGAACCAGCGCCCGGATCGTGTAGATCTCCCGGGTCACCTCACTGGACGAGTAGATGTCCGGTCCCTTGATCCGGTCGACGTCCCGGACCCGCGCCGACTGCGCGTTGTACGGGCCGTCGAGCGGGAAGCCGAGCACTATGGCGTCAGAGCCGCTGCCCGCGTTGCCGGCGGCGAACCGCAGGGACGGCCCGGGCAGCCCGGGCACGAGCAGCACCGCCAGATCCCGGTTCGGGTCGTAGACCACCACCTTGCCGTCGTACCGCTCGCCGCCCAGCTCCACGGCGACCGAGCGGGTGCCGGCCACCACGTGCGCGTTGGTCATCACCCGGTCGTCCGCGTACACGAAGCCGGAGCCCTCGATCCGGCGTGAGCAGCTGGGCGCGGAGCCGAGCACCTTCACCACCGACTGCTGACCGCTGACCACCACCTGCGAGCCGGCCAGAGCCGGGTCCGGCGGATCGACCTGCCGGGCCCGGGTGGGCGCGAGGTCACCGAAGACGTCCGGGAACCCGTCGGTGTCGACGGTGTCCTCCAGCGCCGTGGACAGCTGCTGGGCCTGCTCCGGCAGGACCTGGTTGACCACCGTGATCAACGCGCTGTTGCGGACCGAGGCGGCAAGCCAGGGCACCGAGGACGAGCCGAGCGGCACGGCGACCAGCCAGGCGAGCAGGAGCACCGCGAACAGCGAGACGAGCGCCCCACCGACGTCGTCGGCCCGTTTGCCGACGTCGCTGGTGATCGTCTTACGCAGGTGCGAGCCGAGCCAACCGGCCAGTGCCTGCCCGACAACTGCCAGCCCGAAGATGGCCACCAGCGAGATCAGGACACGGGTGCCGGCGTCGACGAACTGTCTGGCGAACAGCGGCCCGAGCTGGAGACCCAGCAGCAGACCCAGGAAGAAGCCGGACAACGACGTGACGCCGATGACGAAACCCTGGCGGTATCCGCTGATCGCGAACACGAGCATGAGCAGCAGCAGGACGAGATCCACGACGGACACGGGTCAAGCGTACGGGCAGTGTGCCCACCGGATGACCATCGCTTGCGGATGGTGACCGTGCGGTCAGCGCAGGGCGTTCTCGTCAGCCTCGTCGGTGCCGGCGGACGGGGCCGGTGTCGCACCGGTCGGCGGAAGCTCCACCACCCGGCCGCGCGACCACGGACGGGCCCAGCCGCCCATCTCGAGCAGGGTGGCGAGCACCCCGGCGGTGAAGCCCCAGACGAGCATCCCGCGCGCCGAGAACGCCGGCCCGATCCAGCCGCTCGGGTGCCGGACCAACAGTCGGTTGGCCGGATCGACCAGCTCGCTGACCGGCAGGCGGGCGACGTGAGCCACCTCGGCCGGCTCCCGTGGGTGCACGGGGTGCGGGTCGTGCCACCAGGCCAGCACGGGCGTGACCACGAAGTCGCTGACCGGGATCCACAGTTTCGGCAGCTCCGCCAGCACTGTCACGCTGGCCGGGTCGAGGCCCACCTCCTCGTTCGCCTCACGCAGGGCGGTGGCGCGGACGTCGGCGTCCTCCGGGTCGGCCGCACCACCGGGAAAGGCGGGCTGGCCGGCGTGGTTGCGCAGGGTGGCGGCGCGTTGCAGGACCAGCACGTCGGGGCCCGCGCCGGGCTGCTCGCCGAGCAGCACCAGCACGGCGCTCTCCCGACCGCCCTCGGCGGGCGTGACCAGCCTGGTGAAGTCCTCGGCGCGGGCGGTGCCCAGCCGGGTCAGCAACGGCTCGATCCATTCGGGGGGCCGACGGTTCACGCCGGCACCGCCAGGCCGAGGTGCTGGCCGACCAGCTTGGCGAGCTTCGCGTCGTCGAGAGCGCCGCTGGCGTCGATGTGCCGGACCTGACCGTCGGCGTCGACGAAGAGGGTCAGCGGAATCGCGTTGCGCTTCAGCTCGCGCTGGAGCGCCTCGCCCTGGTCCACAAGGATCGGGAACCGGACGCCGAAGTCCTCACCGATGGACTGGGCGCCGCCCCGGCTGTCCCGACTGTTGACCCCGACCACCTGGAGCTGACCGGCGGCCCGCTCGCTGAGGCGCTGGAAGGCGGGCAGCTCCTTGCGGCACGGCGGGCACCAGGAAGCCCACACGTTGATCACCGCCGGTCCGGCCACCTCCCGCAGCACTACCGGAGCACCGCCGGTGAAGCAGGAGAGCGTCAGCTCCGGCAGCGCCGACCCGCCAGCGGCGCGGGCCGTCGGGCCGGGCGTTCCGGGGGCCGTCGGGCTTGAGCCGGGCGACGCCGGGACCGCCGTTGCCGGGGTCGCCGTCCCGGAACCCTGTGCCGCGGCAGTGGGTGCCGTGCTCAGCGCGGCGCAGTCCCGGAACGGGGACGGACGCTCGGCGGCGGCCGGGCGGGGGGCTGGCTCGTCGTCGGCGGTGCCACTGGTGCAACCGGTGACCGCCAGCAGCAGCGGCAGGACGGCGAGGGCGAGGCGTCGGCGGTTCACGGCACCTCCGCCGCGATCGCCTGCGCCGGGACCAGCTCCGGATCGACCCCGGCAGCCACCGCCAGGTCGCGCGCCCGTGGGCCCTTGAGCAGCTTGGCGGCGGCCGCCGGCTCGGTCGGGCCGGTGCCGTACGAAGGGCAGAGCTTCGCGAGCGTGCAGGCGCCGCAGGCCGGCTTGCGGGCGTGGCAGACCCGTCGCCCGTGGAAGATGATCCGGTGCGAGAGCATGGTCCAGTCGCGCTTGTCGTACATGGCGCCGATCGCGTGCTCGATCTTGACCGGGTCGGTCTCGGTGGTCAGCCGCCACCGGTGGACCAGCCGCTGGAAGTGCGTGTCGACTGTGATGCCCGGGACGTCGAAGGCGTTGCCCAGGATCACGTTGGCGGTCTTGCGGCCGATGCCGGGGAGCGTCACCAGGTCGACGAGCCGGCCCGGGACCGTGCCGTCGTACCGGTCGAGGAGGGCCTGACCGAGCTTGAGCAGTGAGTCGGTCTTGTTGCGGTAGAAGCCGGTGGGCCGGATCAACTCCTCCATCTCGCCCCGGTCCGCGGCGGCGTACGCGGCAGCGCTCGGGTAGCGGGCGAAGAGCTTCGGGGTGACCTCGTTGACCTTCTTGTCAGTGCACTGTGCGGACAGGATCGTGGCGACGGCCAGCTCCAGGGCGTTGGAGTGGTCCAGCTCACAATGCGCGTCGGGATGCGTCTCGGCCAGCACCCGGCCGATCTTGCGGGCACGGCGTTTGCGCCCGAGATCGGTCTCGCTGGCACCGGGAGGGCTACTGGTCACGACGGTCAGCCTACGTCGCACCCCGGACGCTTCTCCTCGGGTCAGCCGGCGGTCGGCGCCGAGATCTTCCCCTGCCCGTCCAGGCGAGCGCCGCCCTTCGGGAAGTCGGCGCGACTCAACTCGGTGACCAGGCCCAGGCCCCGATCGTCCGGGTCCATCGTCGGCTTGCCCGCCGAGTTCATGTACGTGGAGGTGAACGAGCCGCCGGCCCAACTGCCGTCCGGCTTGAGCGACACCTTCAGCACCCCGCCCCAGCCGAGGCGACCGTCGTTGCTCAGCGAGTTGCCGCCGCCGGCGAAGTTGCCCAGGCTGTACGCGATCAGGCGCCCCTGGTAGAACTCCATCCCGCGCAACACGTGCGGGCCGTGCCCGACGATCAGGTCGGCGCCAGCGTCGATCATGGCGTGCGAGAACTTCACCGGGTCGCCCCGGTTTTCGCCCAGGAACATCTCGGTGCCCGGCTTCACCCGGGTCTTGTCGACGCCCTCGCCACCCATGTGCACCTGCACCACGACCAGGTCGGCCATGGTGGCGGCCTTGGCGACCACCGCCTTGGCCTTGTCGATGTCGACGAGGCTGTTGGACCAGACGTACGACGAGAACCCGGCGACGGCGACCTTGACGCCCTTGACGTCGACCACTGTGATCTCGTTCGGTGCGCCGGTGTGCTCCAGGTCGTACTTCTTCAGCGCCTTCTGGGTGTTCTCGTAGCCCTTGGGCCCGTAGTCGTAGCCGTGGTTGTTGGCCTGGTTGAGCACGTCGAAGCCGGCGTCGCGCAGGTGGGCGGCGTACTCCGGCGGGGCGCGGAACTGGAAGCAGCGGGTGGAGTTCGCCCCGCACTTGCCGGTGCCGGTGTCGACAGTCAGCGGCTCCTCCAGGTTGCCCATCACCAGGTCGGCCTTGAGGGCCGCGGTGACCGAGTTGAAGAAGCCCTTGCCGCCGGCGGCGGGCAGCCGAGCGGGCGCGTTGCCCATGATGATGTCGCCGGTGGCGGAGAGCGAGATCGCGCCACCCTGCCCGGACGATGCGGACCCGGTGGCCTTCGGGCCGGCAGTGGAGACCGGCGCGCCGGTGCCACCACCTCCCGCGCCGGGCTGCCAGACGGGTGCCTCACCACCGGGGTCGGCACAGCCGGCGACGAGGAGGGCGGCCAGCAGCGCGGCGAGGCCGAGGGCGACGCGGCGGCGCGGGCGGGACGCGAGGGGGGCGGGAGCGTACATCGCCCGCGACCCTACCGGTCGTTAAACACGCCAACGACAGCCGATCGGGTGGACTTTGCGCCAGTGAGCTGGTCGGACCACGGCACGACCGGCCGGGAACCACCGGCGAGCACCGCCGCGTGCACCGCTCGGGCGAGCGGGGCGCCCCAGGTGGAGCGCGGTCCGCCGTACGCGGCCTCCGGCCCGTCCACCGGGCAGAGCACTGTGACAGCGTCGGTGGGCGTGCCGGTCCCCGGAACCCCCAGCTCGGTGATCGCCTGGGTCTTCGCCTCGGTAGCGGTGGCCACCGCGTTGACCAGCGCCGAGTCGGCGAGCCGGGCCGGCACGTACACCACGATGTTGACAGTGCCGACGCGTTGGGTGAGCGCGGCCGGCGTCGGCGCGGCCGCGGGCACCGGCGTGCCGAGCCCGACGGTCGCCCAGGCCCGCACCCCGGCGTCGGTTCGCGCCACCACCTCGGTCACATCGACGCCGGTCAGCAGACCGATCCCGGGCCCGTCGAGGGCCAGCTCGGCGGCGAGCGAGGCCAGGTGCGCCGCCGGGTCCTCCCGGTCGTACGACATCGGTACAGTCGCGTTCAACACCCACCGCCGGACCCCGATGCCACCGCCCAGCGGAGCGCTGCTGACCGCCCGCAGGGGCACGTCCGCGCGCCAGACGAGCAGCGGTACGTGCCGCCCGTCCTCGGGGCGGCTGGTCAGAGTCGGCTCGTTCAGCACGTCGGGCAGGTTACGCCCTGCGATCACGATTCCAGGGGCGACCTCTGATTCATGCTCACGTGCGCCTAGACTTGGCGGCGCGCGAGGGGATCAGCGGACGGCGGCCCCGGCCGACGGACGGCACGCGCAACCGGAGGTGCGCAATGGACGAGGTACTGGCCCGCAGCGGGATCTTCCAGGGTGTTGACCCGGAAGCTGCCGAGGCGCTTGCCAAGGAGATGGAGACGATCGAGGTCCGCAAGGGCGAGATCGTCTTCAATGAGGGCGAGCCCGGTGACAGCCTCTACATCCTGCTGTCCGGGAAGATCAAGGTTGGTCGCCGCGCAGCGGACGGCCGGCAGAACCTCATCGCGGTGATGGGGCCGTCGGACATGGTCGGTGAGCTGTCGCTCTTCGACCCGGGTCCGCGTACGGCGACCGCCACCGCGGTGACCGACACCCGGCTGGTGCGGCTGCGTAAGCAGGCGCTGCGGCCGTGGCTCAACAACCGCCCGGAGATCGCCGAGCAGTTGCTCCGGGTGCTCGCCCGGCGGCTGCGCCGGACCAACGACTCGCTGGCCGACCTGATCTTCACGGACGTGCCGGGCCGGGTCGCCAAGAACCTGCTCCAGATGGCGGGCCGCTTCGGCACCCGCGACGGCGGCGTTCTGCGGGTGACCCATGACCTCACCCAGGAGGAGATCGCCCAGCTCGTCGGCGCCTCCCGGGAGACGGTCAACAAGGCGCTGGCCGACTTCGCCTCGCGCGGCTGGCTGCGTTTGGACGGCAAGAGCATCATCATCCTGGACCCGGAGCGCCTGGCCCGTCGCGCCCGCGTCTGAGCAGCACCAAACGTCCCCGCCCACCGTCACCGACGGTGGGCGGGGACGTTTCTGCCGTCTGCCCGACGCAGAATCGCTGGTGTGGAGGCGGTGCCCCTGGTGAGGCTGGGGCCCATGATGAACCGAGTTGCGGTGCTCTCCGACATCCATGGTGTCCTACCGGCGCTGGAGGCCGTACTGGCCGAGCCGGACGTCGCCGCCGCCGATCTGATCGTGCTCACCGGCGACATCGCGGCCGGCCCGCAGCCGGTCGAGGTGCTGGACGTGCTCGCCGAGCTGGGCGACCGGGTGTGCTGGGTCGGCGGCAATTGCGAACGCGAGCTGGTCGAGGCCCGGGCCGGCCGCCCGGCGTCGATCGAGGTGTCGAACTGGGCCGCCGGGCAGTTGCGCGACGACCAGGTGGCCCGGCTCGCCGCGCTGCCGGCGACTGTGACGCTGGAGATCGACGGCCTCGGGCCGACGCTGTTCTGCCACGCCACGCCCCGTGACGACGAGGAGGTCGTGCTCGTCGACTCCCGGATGGCGCGCTGGGCGGAGGTGTTCGACGGTCTCCCCACCGAAGTTTCCACGGTGGTCTGCGGCCACACGCACATGCCGTTCACCCGGCTGGTCGACCGGCGTCTGGTGGTCAACCCGGGCAGCATCGGCATGCCGTACGGGGGCGCGGGCGCGTGGTGGGCGCTGCTCGGGCCGGGCGTCCAGCTACGCCGCACCGCCTTCGACGTGGACGCGGCCTGCGCTCGGGTGGCTGCCGAGTCGACCTTCCCCGACGCCGCCGCCTGGGCCGACGAGTACCTGCGCTCCCAGCACAGCGACGCCGACGCGCTGACCGTCTTCGGCCCCCGCGACGGCCGCTGAGCCGGCCGGCAGACGGCCGGCGGGCGGCGGGCGGCGGCGGGCGGCGGGCGGCGGCGGGCGGCGGCGGGCGGCGGCGGGCGGCGGCGGGCGGCCGCAGGCTGCGGCGGGCGGGATACCGGTCAGGGAGCCTTTGGAGCTGAATCGTTTGCGGCATCAGCAGTAGGTGATCGGCAGGCCGAACCGCGAACGCGGGCGACGGGCGCGGGCGACGGGCGACGGGCGACGGGCGACGGGCGCGGGCGACGGGCGACGGGCGCGGGCGACGGGCGACGGGCGACGGGCGACGGGCGCGGGCGACGGGCGACGGGCGCGGGCGACGGGCGACGGGCGCGGGCGACGGGCGACGGGCGCGGGCGACGGGCGATTCGTTTGTGACATCAGCTCCATAGCGAGACCAGCAACCAAAGCCCACCTCCCGCGCCGCCCGCGCCGCGAGCCCACCCGAGCGTCGCGGGTTCAGAAAAAGTCAGTCTTGACTGTTTGTTTCGTAGGCAGCAGGCTGTCTCAGTGCCCACCGCATCGACGCGTGTCCCGCAGCAGGAACGCAGCCGCGCCACCCAGGCCCGGCTGCTGGAGGCGACAGTCGACTGCCTGATCGAGCACGGTTGGTCCGGCACCACCACCACAGTCGTCGCGGCGCGGGCCGGTGTTTCGCGTGGGGCACAGCTGCACCACTACCCGACGAAGGCGGCGCTGGTGACGGCCGCGGTGGCCCATCTGGCCGAGCGCCGGGCCGACGAGTTGCGCACCGAGGCCGAGGCGCTGCCGGCTGGTCCGCAGCGGTTGGACCGGGTCGTCGACCTGCTCGCCGTGGCGTTCACCGGGCCGCTGTTCGTGGCCGCGCTCGAGCTCTGGGTCGCCGCCCGCACCGATCGGGAGTTGCGGGACGCCCTGGTGCCGTTGGAGGCGACGGTCGGGCGGGAGATGCACCGGCTCACAGTCGCCCTGCTCGGTGTCGACGAACGTCGACCCGGTGTCCGCGAAGCGGTGCAGGCGACGCTCGATCTGCTCCGGGGGCTCGGGGTGGCCAACCTGCTCAGCGACGACTCCGCCCGTCGGGCCGCCCTGTTGACCACCTGGAAGCGCCAGCTCGCCACCCTGCTCACGCCCTGACCGCCGGCCGCACCCGGCCACCACCGACCGGAGGCACCATGGTCGACCTCAGCGATCTGCTCACGGACCTGGCCGACGAGTCCGCCCAGCTGGACGCCCTGGTAGCGCCACTACCCGTTGCCGACTGGGCGAGGCCGACCCCGGCCCCGGGCTGGAGCATCGGGCATCAGATCGCCCACCTCGCCTGGACCGACCACGTCGCGCTGTTGGCCGCGACCGATCCCGAGGCGTTCTACGCGACGGTCACCGCAGCGCCGGACGTGACCCGACTCGTCGACGTCGGCGCCGAGGAGTTCCTCGCCCCGCCGGCCGAGCTGCTCGCCCGCTGGCGGGCCAGGCGCACCGCGCTCGTCGACGCGCTGGCCGCCGTTCCGGCCGGCGGCAAACTGCCCTGGTACGGCACCCGGATGTCGGCCACCTCGATGGCCACCGCCCGGATCATGGAGACCTGGGCGCACGGCGGGGACGTGGCCGATGCCCTCGACGTGGTCCGCCCCGACAGCGACCGAATCCGGCACGTGGCACACCTGGGCGTGCGTACCCTCGGGCACGGTTTCGCCGCGCACGGCCGGGAGGCACCGACAGCGCCGGTCCGGGTCGAGCTGGTCGGGCCCGGCGGGGAGGCCTGGAGTTGGGGTCCGGCGGACGCCGCCGACCGGGTCACCGGCCCGGCTCGGGACTTCTGCCTGCTGGTCACCCAGCGCCGACACCGCGCGGACCTCGCTCTGGTCGCCACCGGGTCGGTCGCCGACGAATGGCTCGACGTGGCGCAGGCCTTCGCCGGGCCGCCGGGCGACGGCCGGCAGCCGGACGGCGGGATCGGGGCAGGGGCGTGATCCGCATCGGCAACGCCTCCGGCTTCTACGGCGACCGGTTCACCGCCTGGCGGGAGATGCTCGACGGCGGTGAGCTGGACGTGCTGACCGGCGACTATCTCGCTGAGTTGACCATGCTGATCCTGGCCCGGGACCGTATGCGCGACCCCGACCTGGGCTACGCGAAGACGTTCCTGCGGCAAATGGAGACCTGCCTCGGCACCGCCCTCGACCGAGGGGTGCGGATCGTGACCAACGCCGGCGGGCTGAACCCGGCCGGCTTGGCCGCCGCCATCGAGAAGCTCGCCCACCGGCTCGGCCTACCGACCCAGGTCGGGTACGTCGAGGGCGACACGATCCAGCGACCGGACGCGTTGAGCGCGAACGCCTACCTCGGCGCGTTCGGGATCGCCGCCTGTCTCGACGCAGGCGCGGATGTGGTGGTCACCGGCCGGGTCACCGACGCGTCGCTGGTGGTCGGCCCGGCCATCGCCCGGTACGGGTGGGGCCGCGACGACCTCGACGAGTTGGCCGGGGCCACCGTCGCGGGGCACCTCGTCGAGTGCGGCGCGCAGGTCACCGGCGGCAACTTCAGCTTCTTCACCGAGCTGCCCGACGGCGGCCACCGGCCCGGGTTCCCGATCGCCGAGGTGTACCCCGACGGCTCATCGGTGCTCACCAAGCATCCGGGCACCGGCGGCGCGGTCACAGTGGAGACGGTCACCGCCCAACTGCTCTACGAGATCGGCGGGCCCGCGTACCTCGGGCCGGACGTGGTCACCCGACTGGACACTGTGACGCTTCACCCCGAGGGGGCGGACCGGGTCCGGGTTTCCGGCGTGCGGGGCACGCCGCCACCTCCCACGCTGAAGGTGGGCGTCAACAACCTCGGCGGCTTCCGCAACTCGATGACGTTCGTCCTGTGCGGTCTGCACATCGAGGCGAAGGCGGCAGTGGTCCGGGGGCAGATCGAGGAGGCGGTGGGCACTGACGGGCTGGAGTTCACCCTTGCCCGGACCGACCATCCGGACGCCGTCGACACCGAGGCGGCCAGCGCCCTGCTGCACGTACACCTGCGGGACGGCGACAAGGCGCGGGCCGGGCGGGCCTTCTCGGCCGCCGCTGTGGAGTTGGCCCTGGCCTCGTACCCGGGCTGCACCCTGACCACAGTGCCGGGCGACGCGACACCGTATGGCGTCTTCACCGCCGACGCGGTGCCGCAGGACGCGGTGGCGCACGTCGCGGTGCTACCCGGTGGCGAGCGGGTTCCGATCGCCCCGCCGATCCGCACCGCCAGCACCTCGCAGGACGAGTCGACAGCGGGTGGCGACGCGGTTGCCGACGGCCCGACCCGGCGCGGGGCTCTCGGCGAGGTGGTCGGCGCACGATCCGGGGACAAGGGCGGCGACGCCAACCTCGGTGTCTGGGCGCGTTCCGAGACCGGGTACGCGTGGCTGCGGAACTGGTTGACAGTCGAACGGCTGGCCGAGCTGGTGCCGGAGACCGCGCCGCTGTCGGTGCGGCGCTACGAGTTGTCGAACGTGCGCGCAGTCAACTTCGTGATCGAGGGTCTGCTCGGTGCCGGGGTGGCCGCGTCCACCCGGTTCGACCCGCAGGCCAAGGCACTCGGCGAGCTGCTGCGCGCCCGGATCGTCGACCTGCCTGCCGACCTGCCGACCGGGGCGTCCCGATGAGCATCGTGGACTCCCCGGAGCGCCGGCAATTACGCGAGCTGACCCGGGCGTTCGTGACCCGGGAGGTGTTGCCGCACCTTGACGACTGGGAGCGGGCCGGCGAGGTGCCCCGGACGCTGCACGCGACCGCCGCGAAGCTCGGCCTGCTCGGCATCGGCTTCCCGGAGTCGGTGGGTGGCAGCGGCGGTGACCTACTCGACTCGATCATCGTGACCGAGGAGCTGATCCGCTCCGGTGGCTCGTCCGGGTTGGTGGCGGCCCTGTTCACGCACGGGATCGCGTTGCCGCACATGGTCGCGGCGGCCGGTGCCCGTACCGGTGGCTCGCTGGGCGGTCGACTCGGTGGCGTGTCGTCTCCGGGCGACGACAGCCTGATCGAACGGTACGTGCGGCCCACGTTGTCCGGCACGATGATCGGCGCGCTGGCCATCACCGAGCCGGACGGCGGCTCGGACGTTGCCGGCATCCGCACCACCGCCCGCCGCGACGGCGACCACTATGTGGTGAACGGGTCGAAGACGTACATCACCAGCGGGCACCGGGCCGACTTCGTGACAACGGCGGTGTGTACCGACTTCCCCGGCAGCGGTGAACTCACATTGCTGGTCATCGACAAGGGGTCGCCCGGGTTCACTGTGGGACGCCGGTTGGAGAAGCTGGGCTGGCACTGCTCGGACACCGCCGAGCTGTCCTTCGCTGACGTGCGGGTGCCGGTGGCCAACCGGATCGGCGCGGAGAACACCGGCTTCCTGGCGATCATGCAGCACTTCGCGGCGGAACGGCTGTCGCTGGCGACCCAGGCGTACGCCACAGCGCAGCGCTGCGTCGAGCTGGCGGTGCGCTGGTGCCGGGACCGGGAGACCTTCGGGCGTCCGCTGGCCAGCCGGCAGCTGATCCGGCACCGGTTGGCCGAGATGCACACCCGCGCGGAGGCGGCCCGGTCGTACGTGCACGAGGTGGCCAACCGGGTGGCTGCCGGCGAGCCGGTGGTGACAGAGGTAGCGATGGCGAAGAACGTCGCAGTCGCCGCCTGCGACCACGTCGTCGACCAGGCGTTGCAGCTGCACGGCGGATTCGGCTACCTGCGCGACGCCGAGGTGGAGCGGCACTACCGCGACGCGCGGATCCTCGGCATCGGCGGCGGCACCACCGAGATCATGAACGAGATCATCGCGAAGGGCATGGGCCTGTGAGTGCGAGGAGTGAGCCGGGCCTGCGAGCCCCTCAGTCGCGAACGAAGGAGGCACAGTGACCACACTGGGCAGCGCTGTCGACCCGTCCGCGGCCTCGTACCTGGCGAACCGGGCCGCGTTGCTGGAGCGGCTGACCGAGCTGGACGCCGCGCTGGACCAGGCGCGCGCGGGTGGTGGCGACAAGTACGTGACCCGGCACCACGCGCGCGGCAAGTTGCTCCCCCGGGAGCGGATCGAGCTGCTGGTCGACGCCGACAGTCCCTTCCTGGAGTTGTCGCCGGTCGCCGCGTACGGCTCGGACTTCCCGGTCGGTGCCAGCGTGGTCACCGGCATCGGGGTGGTCGAGGGCGTGGAGTGCCTGATCGTCGCCAACGACCCGACGGTACGCGGCGGCGCCGTCAACCCGTGGTCGCTGGCGAAGACCAGGCGGGCCGGCGAGATCGCCCTGGCCAACCGGCTGCCCATGGTCAATCTGGTGGAGTCCGCCGGGGCGGACCTGCCCACCCAGGCGGAGATCTTCATCCCCGGCGGTCGGGTGTTCCGTGACCTCACCCGGCTCTCGGCGGCCGGCATCCCCACTGTCAGCGTGGTCTTCGGCAACGCCACCGCCGGTGGCGCGTACGTGCCGGGAATGTCCGACCACGTGATCATGATTCGGGACCGGTCACAGGTGTACCTGGCCGGTCCGCCGCTGGTGAAGATGGCGACCGGCGAGGTCACCGACGACGAGTCGCTGGGTGGCGCGGCGATGCATGCCGGCACGTCCGGGCTCGCCGACTACCTGGCCGCCGACGAACGGGACGGCATCCGCCTGGCCCGGCAGTGCGTCCGCCGACTGAACTGGCGCAAGCAGGGCCCGTCGCCGCGGACGGCGGTGCCGCAGCCACCGAAGTACGACCCGGAGGAGCTGCTCGGCATCACCAGCGCCGACCTGAAGGTGCCGTTCGACCCTCGGGAGGTGCTGGCCCGGATCCTGGACGGCAGCGACTTCGACGAGTTCAAGCCGGCGTACGGGGACGCGCTGGTCACCGGTTGGGGCGAGGTGCACGGGTACCCGGTTGGTGTCCTGGCGAACGCCCGAGGGGTGTTGTTCAGTGCGGAGGCGCAGAAGGCGGCCCAGTTCATCCAGCTCGCGAACGCCTCGGACACCCCATTGATCTTCTTGCAGAACACCACCGGCTACATGGTGGGCACCGAGTACGAGCAGCGCGGCATCATCAAGCACGGCGCCCTGATGATCAATGCGGTGTCGAACTCGACGGTGCCGCACCTGACTGTGAACCTGGGTGCCTCCTACGGTGCCGGCAACTACGGCATGTGCGGCCGGGCGTACGAGCCGAGGTTCCTGTTCACCTGGCCGAACGCGAAGTCGGCGGTGATGGGCCCGGCGCAGCTCGCGGGGGTGCTGTCGATAGTGGCCCGGCAGGCGGCTGCCTCGCGGGGACGCGACTACGACGAGGACTCCGACGCGGCGATGCGGATGATGGTCGAGCAGCAGATCGAGTCGCAGTCCGGCGCGCTCTTCCTCTCCGGCCGGCTGTACGACGACGGGGTGATCGACCCGCGGGACACCCGGACCGTCCTCGGGCTCTGCCTCTCGGCGATCCACAACGGACCGGTGAAGGGCGCCGACGGTTTCGGCGTCTTCCGGATGTAAGCCGTGAGCGCGAGGAACGCAGCGAGGCGGAGTCCCGCAGTCGCGAACGAAAGGCAGGCTCAGGGGACCATGATCAACAGACTGCTCGTGGCCAACCGGGGCGAAATCGCCCGCCGGGTCTTCGCCACCTGCCGCGCGATGGGCGTGGAGACGGTTGCCGTGCACTCGGACGCGGACGCCGACACGCCGTTCGTGGCCGAGGCCGACCTGGCCGTACGCCTGCCGGGGAGTTCGCCGGCCGAGACGTACCTGCGGGCGGAGCTGATCCTGGACGCGGCCCGGCGCAGCGGTGCGGACGCCGTCCACCCCGGCTACGGGTTCCTCGCCGAGAACGCGGAGTTCGCGGCGGCGGTGACCGACGCCGGTCTGACCTGGGTCGGGCCGCCGGCCGCTGTGATCGCCGCGATGGGCGACAAGCTGGCGGCGAAGACGCTGCTCGCCGAGGCGGGCGTGCCGATGCTGCCGAGTTGGACCGACCCCGACGAGGTCACCGACTTCCCGGTGCTGGTCAAGGCGTCGGCCGGCGGTGGTGGCCGGGGCATGCGGATCGTGCGGGACGCTGACGAGCTGGCCGAGGCCGTCGCCAGCGCCAGCCGGGAGGCGGCTGCCGCGTTCGGCGACGGCACTGTCTTCATCGAGCGGTACGTCGAGCGTGGCCGGCACGTCGAGGTGCAGATCCTCGGCGACTCGCACGGCACGGTGGCCGCCCTCGGGGTGCGCGAGTGCTCGATCCAGCGCCGACACCAGAAGATCATCGAGGAGGCCCCCGGGGTGCTCCCGGGGGAGCTGCGCCCGGCGCTCAACGAGGCGGCGGTCTCCGCCGGACGTGCCGTCGACTACGTGGGCGCTGGCACCGTGGAGTTCCTGCTGGCCCCGACCGGTGAGTTCTTCTTCCTGGAGATGAACACCCGGCTGCAGGTGGAGCACCCGGTCACCGAGCTGACCGTCCCCGTCGGTCTCGACCTGGTCCGGTGGCAACTGCTGGTCGCCGAGGGCGTACCACTGCTGGAGCACCTGCACGAGCCGGGCGCACGCGGCTACGCGATCGAGGTGCGGTTGTGCGCCGAGGACCCGGCGCAGGGCTGGCTGCCCGCGACCGGCGTGCTGAGCCGGTTCGCGATTCCGGGGGTCGACCGGGAGTTCGGTGGCCTCCAGCGCGCCGGCCTGCGGCTGGACTCCGGCGTCGAGACGGGCTCCGAGGTGAGCGTGCACTACGACTCCATGCTCGCCAAGCTGATCGCCTGGGCGCCGACCCGGGCCGAGGCGGCCCGGGCCCTGGCAGGCGCGCTGACCCGAGCCGAGCTGCACGGGGTGGCCACCAATCGCGACCTCCTGGTCCGGGTGCTGCGCAGCCCGGAGTTCGCGGCTGCGGAGATCGACACCGGTTTCCTGGACCGGCACCCGGAGGTCTTCGCGCCACTGCTGCCCGCCGACCAGCTTCCGCTGACCGCCCTGGCCGCCGCGCTGGCGGGTGCGGCCCAGCGCCGAGCGACCGCGCCGGTGCTGGGCTGGCTCCCCTCCGGCTGGCGCAACGTGCCCGCCGTCGCGCAGGTCAGCCGCCTTACCGGGCCGAACGGCGACGAGATCGAGGTCCGCTACCGCCTGGACCGGACCGGTGGACTCGCCGACTGGTCAGCGGCGCTGCCCGGCGACCCGGCGGCGTCGGAGGCGAAGCCGCCGGCAGTGACGCTGGTGGAGGCCACCCCGGAGCGGGTGGTGCTCGACGTCGACGGGCTTCGGCGCGCGTACCGCGTACACCAGGTGGGGTCGGCTGTCTTCGTGGACGGCCCGGACGGCGCGGCGAGCCTGGCCGAGTTGCCGCGTCTCCCGCTGCCCACCGCGGCGGTGGCGGCCGGGTCGCTGCTCGCGCCGCTGCCCGGCATGGTGACCCGGGTGCACGTCCAGGTCGGCCAGTGGGTCTCGGCCGGCGATCCGCTGCTCACGTTGGAAGCGATGAAGCTGGAACATCCCGTGCTCGCCCCGATCGACGGCATCGTCGCCGAACTGCCGGTGCCGACCGGCGGTCAGGTACAGACGGGCGCCGTGTTGGCAGTTGTCGACGAAAAGGACCCCCGATGACCTTCGACCTCACCCCCGAGCAGGACCAGCTGCGCGACGCCGTGCGGGCGTTGGGCCGCCGCTACGGTCACTCCTACTTCGTCGAGAAGGCGAGGGCCGGCGAACACACCACCGAACTCTGGGCGGAGGCCGGACGGCTCGGCTACCTGGGGGTCAACATCCCCACCGAGTACGGCGGCGGGGGCGGCGGCATCACCGAGCTGGCCATCGTCTGCGAGGAGCTGGCGGCGGCGGGTTGCCCGTTGCTGCTGCTGGTGGTCTCCCCCGCCATCGCGGCGACAGTGCTGAGTCGGCACGGCACCGAGGACCAGCGCAAGCGGCACCTGCCGGGCCTCGCCGACGGCTCCCAGAAGATCGTTTTCGCGATCACCGAGCCGGAGGCCGGTTCCAACTTCCACCGACTCGGCACTGTGGCTCGCCGCGACGGCGACGGCTGGCTGCTCAACGGCCGCAAGTGCTACATCTCCGGAGTCGACGAGGCCGGTCACGTGCTGGTGGTGGCCCGTGTCGCCGTCGATGACGGCCCAGCCGGTTCAGCGGATGCGTCTCCGCAGAAGCTCAAGCCGGCGCTGTTCCTGGTGCCGACCGATGCGGCCGGGTTGACCCGCTCCAAGCTGGACATGGAGATCGTGTCCCCGGAGAACCAGTTCCTGCTCTACCTGGACGACGTGCGGGTGCCCGCCGACGCGCTGCTCGGTGAGTCGCTGGACGCCGGGCTGCCGGCGCTCTTCGCCGGGCTCAACCCGGAGCGGATCACTGTGGCCGCGATGGGCGCCGGCACCGGCCGGTACGCCATCGAGCGGGCCAGTGAGTACACCGCCACCCGCAAGGTCTGGGGTGGTCGGAGCATCGGTTCGCATCAGGGGGTGTCGCATCCGTTGGCACACGCGGCGGTGCAGGTGGAGCTGGCCCGCCTGATGATCCAGAAGGCGGCCACCCTGTACGACGCCGGTCGCGACCTGGAGGCCGGGGTGGCCGGCAACATGGCCAAGTACGCGGCCGGGGAGGCCGCCGCCCTCGCCGTGGACACCGCGGTGCAGGTGCTCGGCGGGGCCGGCATGACCACCGAGTACGGGGTGGCGACCCTGCTCGGCGCGGTCCGGGCCGGCCGGATCGCACCGGTCAGCCGCGAGATGATCCTCAACTTCGTGGCCCAACACGTCCTCGGCCAGGACAAGTCGTACTGACGCCCGCCCGCCTGCCTGCCTGCCTGTCCCGCGCGCCGCCCGCAAGATCGACTCGGTTTTCTTGAATCCGGGGGGTCCAAGGACCAACAACCCCCCGACTTCCTGAAAACCGAGTCGATCTCTGCCGAGGCTATGCGGCCTCACTCTCCTCGACCGGCCGGCCGCTCCCGCTGGTGCAGGATCGCCACGGCCACCGCGAAGAACAGCGTGGGCACCAGTGCCAGCACCAGCCACTGCGTCGGGGTGAGCGCGGCGAGGACACCGTCGTGGGTGGAACGCTCCCGGAACGTCCCCGTGGAGCCGAAGCCCACCCGGGTGAGCAGCAGCGTGACACCCACCGGAACCACCAGTGCGAGCAGGCGTCGCCGCAGCACCACCGGCGTCGACAGGATGACAAGGGCGAAGAGCAGGTATCCCGCCGTCAGCAGGATCGCCTCGATCCGGCCGACACCGACGGTGAAGATCCACGTGCCGTAAACCGGAGTCGTCGAGTCATCAGCACCACTCACCTGGGCGATGCTCGGAGCACCGACGCTGACCAGCGTCGCCGCCGCCAGCGTGCCGAGCCGCCAGGGCGCGAGGGAAGCCGTCATGAAACGGGGAGCGCGGACCACGAGCGCCAGCGGGACCATCACGGCGAGCACGGCGGGCCAGAGATTGCGCACAGTGGAATATTGCCCGTAATCCTCGGCGACCCGAACCACCTCGAACGACGCGCAACAGACGGCGATCGCGGCTGCTGCCCGGCCCCAACCGAACACGGCCGACACCGCCACAGTGAGCCACAGCAGCGCCACGAGACCGACCGGCCAGAGGACAAACTTCTCTCCCAACCCCTCGGGATAGCTGTCCGCGAACATGGCGAGGTGCAGCACCGGAACGCGTGCGGCTCGCACGAACAGCATCAACGCGGCGATCAGGCCGAACGCCTGCGCCGCCTCCCGCCACGAGTCTGCCGAGAATCGCGCACGCGCCTGGCGGACATGCGCGTGCAACGCCCCGCCGAGCAGTGCGAGCACGTCTCGCGCCGCAGGCCTGCGCTGGCCCGGTGACGCGTCGTCCAGCAGCACACCAATCAGTTCGTCCTCGTACTGCCGGCGGTAGGCGCGGGGATAGCAGGCCAGCAGCCACCGGTAACCGTGTTCCAGCGTCACGCCGCACCGCCGTCGACGATGAGACCGGCACGGCGCAGTCGCACGCTCGCCGCGTCGGCGTTGCTGCGCAGCCGCGCGGATTCCTCGGCGAGCCGTTGCGCCCCGGAGGCGGTGAGTCGGTAGTACCGGCGCAATCTGGACTGCACCTGCTCCTCGCGATCGATGTCGACGAGGCCCTCGGTTCGTAGCCGGTCGAGGGCTGCGTAGAGGGTGCCGGCGCGCAGGTCGACACGCCCGTCGGAGATTCGACGGACCTCGTCGAGGAGCGCGTACCCGTGCCGTGGGGCCTCGACGAGCGCGGTGAGGATCAGATAGGTGGACTCGTGCATGGAAGCCTTCGCCATCGCCACAGCATATACAGCGCGACTGTATATACGGGGAACCGTTCCCCGCAGCGTCAGGCTGGGGTACGGCAGGCGGCGTCGATGCGGTGGACCGGACGGACCCGGCGGCCCATCCCCTCCAACAGGGAATCCTCGACGTGGAAGTCGTGAATGCGCAGTTGGTGGCGGGGCAACTCTTCCTCGCTGGGGCAGAGCACCTGGGCGCGGACCAGGTCGACCGGGACGTACCGGACGCCGCCCCGTTCCTGAAGGATCACCATGTTGACGTCGTCGGTGGTGACCACGTGCCCGCGTACGTCCTCGGTGGGCCCGCTCTCTGGGCCCACTGTGGTGACGGTCAGCGGCAACACCGGTGTGGTGATCACCGGCACCGCGGCCCAGATCAGGGTGGCGAGCACCGCCACCTCGGTCACCGACGCCAGCGGCCGGATCACCAGGCCCGGCAGCGGCCCCGCGATGAACAGGGCCAGCAGTGGGGGCACCACGATGAGCGCCAGCACCAGCCACTCGTCGCCCTGCCGCATCGCGTCGCGCATCGTGGGCAGCATCAGCCAGCCGTACCCGGCGAGCAGCGCGCCGATCAGCAGCAGCCGAGGCACGACCCGCTCGTGCAGTCGCGCCGGGCGCAGTTGGAACGCCGCCACGAACGCCGGCAACAGCAACGGCAGGTAGAGCAGCGGCCAGGTGATCAGGGCGAGCAGGAAGCTGGCCAGCACCACCCAGGCCGGGGTGATGTCGGCCCAGCGGGCGAAGAGCGGGCGGCGACGGGTGCCCGGTGGAAGTCGATCCGCGCTGACGGCCAGTACCGCGCCGAGCGCGAAGACGGCGACCAGCCCGGTGGAGAGCAGCCGGGCGGCGGTGGTCAGGAAGCCGGCAAGCAGGTTGACCGGCCCCACGTTGGCCACCAGCAGCAGCGTGGTCTGGAGTTCCCCGCCGGCCTCCACACCGAGGCGGAGCACCGAGAAGATCGCCGGCACGCCCACCACTGCCGTCCAGAACGACTGGCTGGCGCGGGCGCGCCGCTCCGCCGGATCCCAGCGGACCCGCCCCGGCTCGACCTCGGCGACGACCGGTTCGGCCGGTTCGGCGACCGGCACTGCGGCCGGCCAGGCAACCTCACCTCCCGCGCCGGCCGCCGTGCCGTCGACTGTCGGCGAGTCGGCGGCGGGCACTGACGTGCGCGGCGGCGGGACCGGCCCGTCGCCGCTGGTGGCGGTCGGTGCCGCGCTCACTTCGCGGGCGCCTTGTCGTCGAAGTCGACAAGCTTCGGCACCTCCAGCGGCTGCGGCTGGCGCTTCTCGGCCTTCAGCCAGGGGCCCAGGGTCCGGTTGTACGCGGTCTGCCAGGGGCTGGCATCTCCGTCGCGGCCCTGCTCATAGCTCTTCTGCAGGAAGAACGCGACCAGGTCGCGCAGCGCGGGGTCACCGATCGGCACGCCGATGCCCAGCAACTCGCTGGTGCCGAACGGCATGTCTACGATCTCGAACTCCTTGGGGAAGCTGGCCAGGAAACCGGCAAGGATCGACTCGTCGGAGCTGACCGCGTCGTACCGACCCTTTCGGATGCCATCGACGCAGTCGCCGACGTCCTTGACCACGAACGTCTTGACCTGGTGCTTCTCCAACTCGGCCTCGGTGGTGGAGCCGCCGCTGGTGCAGACCTTGTAGGCCGGGTCGCGCAGATCCTCAATGGTGCGAATCTTGTCCTTCAGTCGGACCGGCACCATCACCTCCTGCGTGGTGACGAAGTACGGGCCAGCGAAGCTGATCAGCTTCTTACGCTCCTCCGTCATGGAGAAGCTGGACACCACCAGGTCGACGGTGCCACCTTGCAGCGACGGGATGCGGTCCTCGGTGGCGACGGACACGAACTCCAGCCGCTGGTCTCCCTCGTAGCCGAGGGAGGCCGCGACGTACCTGGCGATCTCGACGTCGAACCCGACGTGCTGGCCGTTTCGCAACTCACCCATCAGCGGCTCGTTCGTGGCGACACCGATCCGCAGCTTCGACTGACCGTAGATGTGCGTCTCGCGCATCTTCTCCTGCACGGAGGGCAGGGCTGGTTCCTGCCTGCTGTCGCAACCGGCCGCGGCGGCGAGCACGAGAGTGAGAGCGACGGCCAGCGTCGACGCGACCGAGCGGAGCCGGGACTGCGAACTGCCTGGGTTCATGGGCGACCTCGCTACCGGAAGGGCCTGCGGAACACCGAGAGTAGCCGTTCTTGTCCAATCCGTGTGCGTGCGGTGGGGCCTGTCGAATGCAGGGCTCGGATCGACGCCGATCGGCGCGGCGGTCGGCTCTGCGGTTGACAGCCGGCCTAGTCACGACATGCTGGACACGTGAGCCGATTGTCCAGACCCGATGCGCGCACGGTGGCTGTGCTCGCGGCGCTGGGAGCCCTTGCGCCGCTGGTCATGCTGGTCGTGTGGCGCCGACAGGACCTCCTCGGCGTGGTCCTCGCGCTGCTCTGCGTGCTAATGACGATGGTCGCCGGGGTCGCAGTCTCCGCCGCCCGTCAGGTCGACGATCCGGAGCCGGCGGACCGGTCGGCAGTCATCGGGCCGCCCGAACTGATGCCGTACGGGATCGACGCGGACACTCTCGACGCCCTGGACCCCAGGGACGCGTTGCGTGCGGTGCGTGACCGCCGGCGCGGGTCGAACGGGCTCAGCGGCCGGTGAGCGTGGGCGCGGAGAGCGCGTCCGCACCGCGCCCCGCCAGACACCGGTAGGTCCGGTCGATGCTGCCATCGACCGGTGGTAGCACCTCCAGGTGCCAGCCGGTCGCCTCGGCGATGCCGGTGGTCAACCGGAACGTCCTGGCGCTGCACACCTGCCGCACCGGCTCAGCGGCGGCCACCTCGTCGTAGTCGGCGCCGACCAGCGACACCGGCAGGATGCCCTCGGCGTACGTCTCCCAGGTGTGTCGGCCGGCGCAGGACAGCCGAGCCGCTTCGGCGCGGCTGCCGCGGATCCGCATCGGGCCGAAGCACTCCAGCTCGGGCAGGCACCGGGCGCCCTCGGGCAGGGCGGTGGGCGCACCGGTGCCGGTCGCGCAGCCGGGCAACGGCCCGGTCGCCGGTGCGGCGATCTGGGTTGCCGACGGGTACGGGGTGGGTGGTGGCGCCCGGTCGGCGACCCAGGCCCCGGCGGTCGCGGAGGCAGCGAGCGCGAGCACCCCGGCGCCACCGAAGAGCCAGCGCCGCCACCGGCGACCGGCGGGGAGGGTTCGCTGAGTGTCCTCGATGGGCGCTCGGGGCACCGGCTGGCTGGCCGCGTACGGGCCGGAGAGGGTCGCGGCACCACTGACCGGAGCGCCGCTGACAGGTGCCGTCGGCGAGCCGAGTGGCAGATTGGTGAGCAGGTCGTGCAATTCCAGGGCGGAGGGGCGCTCTCCCGGATCGTTTGCCATGCCGACGCGCAGCACGTCGATCAGCTCGTCCGGCACCCCGGGCAGGGCGGGGAGCGGCTGGTTGAACATCTCCAGCACTGTGACCAGGCTCGGGTTGCGCTCGGACTGCCAGCGCGGCGGCCGGCCGTGCATCACCGCGTAGAGGGTGGCGCAGAGCGCGTACACGTCGACGGCCGGTGACGGTGGGCTGTGGCTGAACATCTCCGGCGGCGCGTACGCCGGGGTGAGCACCTCCAGGGTGACCGAGGCGTCCCGGTGCTCGGCGAGGACGGCGAGCCCGAAGTCGGCGAGCACCGCCGAGTTGAAGTGCGAGTGGAGGATGTTTGCCGGTTTCACGTCCCGGTGCAGCACCCCGGCGGCGTGTGAGTGGGCCAGCGCGTCGGCGATCTTGATGCCGAGGTCGCGGGCCTCCACCGGGCCCAGCGGCGAGGTGCGCATCCGTTCGGCGTACGAGCCGTCGCACAGCTCCATGATCAGGTAGGGGTGCTGATCGACTGTGACCCCCACGTCGAAGAGGTCCACCACGTGCGGGTGGGACGACATCCTGCCGGCCGCCCGCGCCTCGCGCAGGAAGCGGGCCTGATCGCGCTCGCTGTCCAGCGTCCGGTTCTCCACCTTGACGGCGACCTCGCGACCCACGGAGATCTGGGTGGCCTGGTAGACGGTCGCGTACCCGCCCCGGGCAAAGACCCGCAAATCAGTCAGGCCGGGCACGATCGGCACTGGCAGGCCGCCGGTCGGGGTGTCGGTCACCGCTCGAAAATACCCAACCCGACCGATGGCTCAGCGCACCGCGTCCGCCGGAGCCGCACCGGCGGGACCGGTACCCTCCTCGGCGACCGCAGTCGTCCCGGCACCCTCGGACGATCCGACCCCGCCGGCCGGGATGCCCCGCCGGGCGTCCAGACGCAGACCGATGGCGGTGGCCACGGCGCCCAGCCCTTCCCACGCCGCCACACCGAAGAACCGGTCGGGAGCGATGTCGGCCAGCACCGCGATGGTGAACACGGTGAACGTGACCAGCCGGAAGACCACTGTGAACCGGTAGAACGCCCGCCACTCGGTCACAGTGGCGAGCAGGTAGTAGACGCCCATGTTGAACGCCGCCATCGAGGACGCCAGCAGGAACGTCCCGGTGTGATCACCGACGGCCCGCGTCGCCGGCACCTCGAAGCCGAGCATGCGCAGCTGCGCCTCCGGCCAGAGCAGCCCGACCGCGCCCATCACCAGCGCCAACACGCCGAAGACCGCGATGGTCCAGCCCGCGATGGATCGCGGCAGCTTCATGAAGGGCCTCCCCAGGCACGGCGACGGTCACCACTGTGGACCCGTACGCGGTGGTGACACGCTAGCCGCTCCCCGAGACCACCACATCCCCGGAACCGGCAAAACCTGCACCCCCTGCCACAAACCCGTTGATCATGAAGTTATTGCCCTGCGCGTCGGCGTGTCGAGGCAATAACTTCATGATCAACGGGGACGAAGGGGGTTAGACCAGGGCGGTCAGGCGGGCGTGGAGGGCGTCGGCTGCGGCGCGTTCGCTGCGTTGCTCGGTGGCGTACGCCAGACGGACCGCCTCCTGCGCGCAGGACAGCGCCTCCGCCGGACGACCGCAGGCGGCCAACGCCTCTGCCAGCACACTCGCCGCGATCACCTGACTACGCACGTCCTCGGCCGGTGCGGTGACCGCTCGACGGGCCCAGTCCAACGCCTGCTCCCGCTGACCGTGAGCGAGCAGCGCCGCAGCGTACTGGGCCATCGTCTGGCGGCGGGAGAAGAGCAGCGAGGGTGCGTTCGCGGCGGCAGTGGCCACCGGGGCGAGCAGCCCGACCGCTGTCGCCGAGTCGCCGACGGCGAGACGGGCCGTCGCCAACAACACCCGGGGCGCCACCTGCGCCGGGGCCTGCGGGTTGTGCGGCTCCACAGCAGTCAGCACCGAGCGGGCCACCCGCTCGGCCGTCTCGCAGTCGCCCATGTCCAACGCGACGAAGCCACGCAGTGTGCCGGCCATCCCGGTGAGCAGCGGATGCGAGGTGCGCTCCGCGTACGCCAGGGCGTCGGTGAGCAGGTCCGCCGCGTGCTCCGGCTCGCCCAGGCCGCGCGCCACCACCGCCCGGACCACCAGGGCGAACCCGCGCCCCCAGTCGTCGGAGGCGGCGGCGAACTCCCGGTACGCGCGCCGGGCCTCCCGGTCCGCCTCGGCCAGGTCACCCAACTCGGCCGTGGCGAACGCCGCCACAGCGCGCAACGTGCCCACCGCCCACGCCTCACCGACCCGCTCGCCGAACGGCAGGAACACCTGCGCCATCCGACACGCCTCGCGCAGTCGGCCGGCGAGCAGCCGGGCGAACGCAGTGGTGCCGCGCAGCCAGGCCCGCCCGTACGGGTCCTTCAGCTCGGCGAAGAGCCGGGCAGCCCGGCCGAGCACCGCGTCGGTGCCGGCGAAGTCACCCCGGGTGGTGGTGACCCAGGCCAGGTTCTGCAGGGACCACGCCTGCCCGCGTCGATCCTGCGCGCCGAGGCTGACCTGGTACGCGGCCGCCAACCGGCTGCTCGCCTGGCTCAGCCGCCCCGCCACGAAATCGGCCATGCCGAGTCGGCGCATCGCCGTGGCGCGCTGTGTGGGCAGCCGACCCTCGGTGGCCACCTGCAACGCCTCCTGCCAGGCGGTCACCGCCCGGCCCTGGTCACCGAGGGTCTCCTGGGCCTGCCCCGCCAGCAGCAGCGCACTGACCCGGGTGGCCTCGTCCCCCGCGTTGGCGGCGATCTTCTCGGCGTACGCCAACGCGTCGCCGACCCGGCCGACCTGGAGCAACGCCCGAGCGTGCACCACCCGATCGGCTGCCGGCACCCCGTCGCGGGCCAGTTCGGTGGCGCGCTCGGCGTACTCGACGGCCATTGCCGGCTCACCGGCGGACAGCGACCGGCGGGCAGCCCGACCGAGCGCGGCGATGCCGAGCGGAACCACAGCCCGGGCCGGCGCGTCCGGGCGCAGCTTCACCGCGTCGGCGAGCGTGGCGGCCCGCTCGACGTGCGTCGCCACGAAGTCGTCCCGGGCCTCGTCGGTGAACCCGCCCACGGTGCTGACAGTGGTCTCGTCCACCGGCGCCGCCCAGCGGGCCAGCGCGGCGTGCCGCTCGGCCAACTCGGCCTTGCTCACCCCGGCGTACGCGGCCTCCCGCATGAGCGGTGTCGCGAACGCGTAGCCGGCACGCGAGCGGTGCAGCATCCGGCGTTGCAGCAACTCTTCGACCGCCCGGTCGAGCTCGACGGCGACCACTGCCGACGGCCGCCCGTCGCGGCCACCGCGCTGCTCCCGCATCGCCTCCAGGGCACCGGTCGGCACCGTGTCACCGGTGACCGCCGCGTCGCGCAGCACCGAACGGGCGTCCGGCGGCAGCGCGTCGATCCGGGCCGCGAGCACGGCGGCGAGGTCCCGGGAGAGCAGCCGGCTGCCCAGCGAACCCGGCACCAGACGCCAGCCCGCCGACCCCCCGCTCTGCTCCCGCTCACCGGAGCCGGGCCGCTCCGCCGCGGCACCCCGCGCTGACGCGGCACCGCGCACCGACTCGGTGGTGAGCGCGCCCCGCTCGATCAGCAGGGTGACCAGCTCAGCCAGGTAGAACGGATTGCCCTGCGCGGTGGCGAGCAACCGGTCGGCGTCGGCCTGTGGCAGCTTGCCGCCGCCGAGGTAACTGGTGAGCAGCCGGGCCGCGTCGGCACCGCGCAGCGGCGGCAGCGAGTGCACCTCGGCGTCCGCGACCCGGGTCAGCGCACCGGCGGTACGCACCAACTCGGGGCGGCCGAGCAGCAGCACCAGCACCGGACCGGTGAGCCTGGACAGGGTCAACCCGAGGGCACTGATCGTCTCGGCGGTGGCATCGTGCAGGTCGTCCACAACGATCACCAGCGGTGCCTCCGAGGCCAGCCCGCTGAGCAGGTCGGCGACCGCGTTCGGCACCACCTCGGCATCCGCGGCCGGAGTGCCCGACCCGCCCCACTCGCCGCTGTCGGTGCCGCCGTGCGCCGGGAGTTCGGCGTAGCCGAGCAGGGCGAGCAGCTGCTCGGTGGCGATCGGCGCGGTCTCCGCAGCGGAGCGGGCGAGCCGCTGCCCTAGCCGGCGCAGCCGCTCCTCGACGGCCGGGCGGGTCAGCGCGGTGGACGCGTCGCTGGGCAGACCGACGGCGGCCCGCACCAGATCGGCCAGTGGGGCGAGCCGTCGCCGCTCCCCGAACGCGGCACAGCGCACCGAGAGCACCCGGGCTCCGGTGTGCGCCGCGTACCGGCCGGCACCGACGTCGTAACCGGCGGCGAGGCGCTCCACCTCGGCGGCGAACCGGGACTTGCCGATACCCGCCTCGGCGGTCATCAGCAGCACCCGTGGGTCACCCTGGTCGATCACCTCGGCGAGCCGGCCGGCGACCCGGCCGATCTCCGTCTCCCGACCGACGTACGGCGCCTCGTCGCCGAGCCCCGAGCGGGTGCCCGGCGCGTCCAGCAGACCCAGCAGCTCGTACGCCTCGACCGGCTCACGCTTGCCCTTGAGCCGCAGCGGGCGCAGCGCCCGCCAGGAAGCGACGTGCCTGGTGGCCGCCGCGGTGCGTCCACCGGCATAGACGGCCCCGACCGCTGCGGCGTCGGCGAGCCGGGCCGCGGTGTTCACCGTGTCGCCGATGACCGTGTACTCGATGGCGGCCTGGATGCCCGCGATGACGTCGCCGGTGTTCAGCCCGACCCGCAGCCCGAGCGGCGCGCCGCCACCCCGCTCGTCGTCGAGCACCCGGCGGACGGCCCGTTGCATGGACAACGCGGCCCGGACGGCGCGTTCGGCGTCGTCCTCGTGGGCAACGGGGGCACCGAAGACGGCCATGATGCCGTCCCCCGTCAGCTTGTCGACGTGCCCGCCGAACGTCTTCACCGCACCGGCGAGGGCGGCGAGCACCCGGTCGGTGACAGCGCCGACGCGTTCCGGGTCGAGATCCTCCGACCAGGAGGTGAACTCGGAGAGGTCACCGAAGAGCACTGTGACCACCCGACGCTCGGCCGCCGGCAACGTGGCGGCGGCCGGCAGCGCGGCACCGCAGTTGTGGCAGAACCGCGCGCCGGGAACGGCAACGGTTCCACACACGGGGCAGGTCACATGTGCTCCAACCCACTGACCCCGGGCGCGGATTCCCCGGTGTCGACGCCCAGATACTCCAACTGGGCCCGGACCGACCATTCGGCCGCCCACCAGAGTGAGCGGTCCACGTCCGCGTAGACGGTCGCCACCACGTCGGCGGGGGTGTGGGCGCCGGCGGCCACCGCCGCCCGGACCTGGTCAAGCCGGGCCCGGCGGTGGGCGAGGTAGAAGTCGGCGGCGGCGGCGCAGTCGGCCAGTGCCGGGCCGTGTCCAGGCAGCGCCGGGATCCCCCGGTACGCGGACAGCAGCTCGAGACTGCTCAGGTAGTCGCCGAGGTGGCCGTCGGGGTGGGCGACCACCGTGGTGCCCCGGCCGAGGATGGTGTCACCGGTGAGCACCACCCGCTCGTCGCCGTGCTCGACCAGGAAGCAGACCGAGTCGGCGGTGTGCCCTGGCGTCTGCAACAGACTGATGTGCAGACCGAAGCCGCCGAAGTGCTCACCCGGCCCGGTCAGCGGCTCGCCACCGATGGTGTGCGCCGGGTCGACGGCGAGCACGTGCACGCCGCCGAGCAGCTCACTCAGCCGGGCCGCGCCCTCGGTGTGGTCGGGGTGGCCGTGAGTGATCAGGATCAGCCCGATCGGGCCATGCTCGGCGATCCCGGTCAGGTGCCCCTCGTCCGCCGGCCCAGGGTCGACCACGACGGCGTACTCGGCTGCCGGGGCGCGCAGCACCCAGGTGTTGGTGCCGTCGAGGGTCATCGGCCCCGGGTTCGGCGCACGCAGCAGTGAAACCCAGCGGGGCAACTTGTCGGCAAGCGCCGCCACCGCCCCCGTCACGTGCCCGCTCATGGCTGCGATCGTACGACCCCGCCCGCCACACCCCACGATCTTGCACTTGCGGCCCCTGATTCATCCCCGTTCAGGGCTTTCGTCCGAGCGGAAAGTGCAAGATCGCGGGGCGATGGGGACGCGTCAGGCGACCTCGACGATCAGCTCGATCTCCACCGGGGCGTCCAGGGGCAGCTCGGCCACACCCACGGCGCTGCGCGCGTGCCGGCCGGCCTCCCCGAAGACGGTGCCGAAGAGGTCGGAAGCACCGTTGATCACGGCGGGCTGACCGGTGAAGCCGGGCGCGGAGGCCACGAAACCGGTCACCTTGACCACCTTGATCACGTTCTCCAGGCCGACCAGCGAGTCGACAGCGGCCAACGCGTTGAGCGCACACCGCTGGGCCAGATCCTTCGCCTGCTCGGCGGAGATGCCCGCGCCGACCTTGCCGGTCGCGAGCAGCTTGCCCTCGGCCATCGGCAACTGACCGGAAACGTAGACGTGCTGCCCGGACTGCACGGCCGGGACGTAACTGGCCACCGGCGGCACGACCTCGGGCAGTTCGAGACCCAGCTCGGCGAGCTTCGCGTGCGGACCGTTGCTCACGCCTTGGGCCGCTTCAGGTAGGCGACCAGCTGGTCCGGGTTCGGGCCGGGGACCACGGCGACGAGCTCCCACCCGTCCTCGCCCCAGTTGTCGAGGATCTGCTTGGTCGCGTGGACCAGCAGCGGGACCGTGGAGTATTCCCACTTCTGCATCGCTGAAGGGCTCCCTCTCGGTGCGGAATTGTTCGAGGGACAGCCTACGGTCCGCTGGCCGGACGAGGTACAGGACGCTGCTCCGGCGCGGCCGGCAGCTCCCCGCAGCGCCCTTCGTGCTCGTACCCCTGGGGGCAGCGGGACCGGTCGGGCAGCAGCAGGTCACAGAAGACCCGGTGCCGGTTGTTCTGATCGTCGGCGTTGGAGACTGTGGTCTCCCCGGCGTCCAACTCGGGCAGGAAGCCCAGCGACACCGCGACCCGGCCGGCCAGCACTGTCGCCGCCGCCAGATTGGGCACCCGGATCGGCAGGTGGATGACGAAGCCCGGCTCGTCGTCCTCGCGGGCCCGCTCGGCGGGCTGGCTCGGCACCCGGGCCGTCTCCGCCTGCTCCGGCTGCCGGCGGTACGACCGTTCGTTGATCGGCTGGCTGGCGACCTGCCCGCCGGCCTCGACCACTGACCCGCTCCGGCGGGGCCGGTCGTTCGTCGGGAACTGGGTGCGAGGGATGTTGTCCGCGTCGCGCATGCACTGCCTCCGGTCGTACCTCTCGGACCATGCTTCCGGCCCGGACCCATTCGTCCGTTCCGGCCCCCGCACCGGGACGAAGGTAGGTCTGTGGCTGCGGTCCCGCCAACAGGACGCGCACAAGAGGTCACCAACAGTCACATATGCGACACACCGCAGGTCGGGGGGCCGACACCGAAACCGACGCGGGTACCGCTCACCGGATCGCTGGACCGCTCGACAGGCAGGGGCGACACCGATCCGGTCATCGACCGCTACCCTTCCGGTCGGACGGTCGCGCAGCGCCCGGCCGCCCGCTCGATCACGCTCGGCGCCAGGGGTGGCGGCGGGCGCCGCACCCCTGGGGGAACGACATGACCCACCCGCCCAGCGGCGACCAGGCCGGCACACCCGCTCACCCGCCGGCCCACCCGGATCCCGCCGGTCAGCCCGCGCCGACCATCCCCAGCCAGCCGACCCCCGCTCCGCCGTCCGGGCAGCTCGCCCTCCCCGCCTCCCCCACCCAGCCGGCACTCTCCGCCGCCCCCACCTCACCGGCCTTCCCCGGCCAGTCCAGCGGCCCCGGCCAGCCAGCCTTCCCCGGGCAGCCCGGCGGCCCCGGCCAGCCGGAAGGGCCTGGCGGCCCCGGCTCGTCCGCCGCACCGACGCAGCCGGGCACCCCGAACCCCTCGTCGATCCCCCCGCCCCCACCGGCCTACCCGCCCTACCCGGGCACGGCCGCGCCGAAGAAGAAGCGCGGCCTGCTGATCGCGGCGATCGCCCTGGTCGTGATCATGGTGCTCTGCGTGGGCGGCGGGGTGGTGGCCTTCCTGACCCTGCGCGATGCCGAGACCGGCGAGGGCGCCAAGGAACCGGCGGTCGCCGTCGACGAGTTCCTCACCGCGGTCTACAAGGATCGCGACGCGACAAAGGCTGCCGACCGCGTCTGCGCCGCTTCCCGGGACGAGGACAAGATCGCCGCGAAGGTAGCCGAGGTGGAGAAGTACGCCTCCACCTACCAGAACCCGCGCTTCCGGTGGACCACCCCGAAGGTGGACAACCAGACCGGGGAACGGGCCACCGTCTCCACCCGGCTCACCATGACCACCGCGGACGAGAAGGTGGCCGACCAGGAGTTGCGCTTCACTGTGGTGCAGAAGACGGGTTGGTGGGTCTGCGAGGTCGCCTGACCGTCAAGCCTGGATAGGCTCGACTGGTGTGTGCAGCTGAGCGTCCGATCGACCCGGCCGGTACCGGATGGCCCGCCCGTCTCCACGTGGTGACCGGCAAGGGCGGCACCGGTAAGACCAGCGTGGCGGCGGCGCTGGCCCTGGCGCTCGCCGCCGGCGGCCGGCGCACCCTGCTGGTCGAGGTCGAGGGGCGGCAGGGCATCGCCCAGCTGTTCGGCATCGAGCCGCTGCCCTACGAGGAGCGGCACCTGGCCGACGCGCCGGACGGCGGTGAGGTGCGCGCGCTCGCTGTGGACGCCGAGGAGGCGCTGCTCGAGTACCTGGACATGTTCTACAAGCTGGGCGCGGCGGGCCGGGCACTGCGCAAGCTCGGCGCCATCGACTTCGCCACCACCATCGCGCCCGGCCTGCGCGACGTCCTCCTCACCGGCAAGGTGAAGGAGGCCACCACCCGCACCACCGGGCAGCGGCGCGCGTACGACGCGGTGGTGCTGGACGCCCCGCCGACCGGGCGGATCGGCCGGTTCCTCAACGTGACGGCGGAGACGGCCCGGCTGGCCAAGGTGGGCCCGATCAAGACCCAGAGCGAGGGGGTCGCCGCGTTGCTGCGGTCCCCGATGACAGCGGTGCACGTGGTGACGTTGCTGGAGGAGATGCCGATCCAGGAGACGGTCGACGCGATCGCCGACCTGACCGCCCTCGGCTTCGGTGTCGGGAAGGTGCTCGTCAACGGAGTCCGACCTCCGCTGCCCGCCGGAGCGGCGGTCACCGCCGCAGAGTTGAAGCGCGGGCTGGTCGCGGCCGGGCTGTCGGCCGATCGGGACATGGTGGCCGGGTTGCACGATGAGGCGCGTGACCAGCTCATCCGACGCGAACTGGAAGATTCGCTCCGCGCCGACCTGGTGGAGTTGGGGCTGCCGATGATCGAGCTGCCGTTGCTGCCCGACGGGGTGGATCGGGCGGGGCTCGCGACGCTGGCCCAGGCCCTCGTCCGCGCCGAATGACTCACACCTGAGCTCAGCACGGGCGCACGGACCCACCGGCCCGATACGCTCGATTGGTGCCTTCCGAAGACGCGGCGCCGCAGCTGGACGTCGACCAGATCCTCGCCGACCCAGGCGTGCGGATCGTCGTGTGCTGCGGTGCCGGCGGAGTGGGAAAGACGACCACCGCCGCGGCGCTGGCGCTGCGGGCCGCCGAGCACCACGGCCGGCGCACTGTGGTGCTCACCATCGACCCGGCCCGCCGGCTGGCCCAGTCGCTGGGCCTGACCGAGCTGGACAACACCCCGCGCCAGGTCAAGGGGATCGACGTCGAGAGCAGCGGCGGCGAGCTGCACGCCATGATGCTGGACATGAAGCGCACCTTCGACGACGTGGTGTTGCAGCACACCGACCCGACGAAGGCCGCGGAGATCTTCGCGAACCCGTTCTACCAGGCGATGAGCTCGACCTTCGCCGGCACGCAGGAATACATGGCAATGGAGAAGCTGGGCCAGTTGCATGCCCGGGGCGAGTGGGACCTGATCGTGGTGGACACCCCACCCTCCCGCTCGGCACTGGACTTCCTGGACGCGCCGGCTCGGCTCTCCCGTTTCCTCGACGGCCGGATGCTGCGACTGCTGCTGGCCCCGGCGCGCAGCGGCGGGCGGAGCATGTTCAGCCTGGTCACGGCCTCGTTCGGGATGTTCTCGAAGGTGGTGCAGAAGGTGCTCGGCGCGCAGCTGCTCACCGACCTGTCCGGCTTCGTGGCGGCACTGGATTCGATGTTCGGTGGTTTCCGGCAGCGCGCCGAGCAGACGTACCGCATCCTGCAGGCGCGGGAGACGGCCTTCCTCCTGGTAGCGACGCCGGAGCCGGACGCGGTCCGGGAGGCCGCCTACTTCGCGGGCCGGCTGCGGGACGAGCGGATGCCGCTGGCCGGCCTGGTGCTCAACCGGGTGCACCGTCCGGTGGTCCCTGAGCTGGACGCCGAGCAGAGCCGGGTCGCCGCAGAGCGGCTGACCCAGCTGGGTGGGCATGAGGCCACCGCCGACGTGCTGCGGGCGCACGCGGCGTTGGCTCGTCAGGCGGTACGCGAGCAGCAGGTCGCCGCGCGCTTCACCGAGGCGTTCCCTGCCGTGCCGGCGGTTTCGGTCACTGCGCAGCCCGCCGACGTGCACGACGTCGACGGGCTGCGGACGATCGGCGCGGCGATCAGCCGGCCGTGACCGGCGTCAGTTGGCCGCGCTGACGAGAATCTTGTCCTTGCCGGCCTTGTCCTTGCTGTTCTTCTTCATCGCGGCCTCGAACATCTTGCGCCAGCTCGTCACCTGAGGATGACGACGCAGTAGCGCCCGCCGTTCGCGTTCGGTCATGCCGCCCCACACACCGAACTCGATCCGGTTGTCCAGCGCGTCGGCCAGGCACTCGTACCGAACTGGGCAGCTCCGGCAGATCCGCTTCGCCACGTTCTGTTCGGCACCCTGTACGAACAACGCGTCCGGGTCCCCGTTCTGACATGCCGCCAGTGACGGCCAGTCAGTGATCATGCCCATGTGTACACGTCCCCCCTTGCAGTACCTACCGACCTCGTCGATGCACGTCAGCCGGCAATTCCCCCCGATCGCCCGGCCTGCCTTCCCCAAGGCGGCGCGGACGACATGTGGCGCTGTCGCCGCCCCCATCATGCTCTGTAGTCGACTGATTACGCAACGTTGTCGACGAAATCCATCATTCCGGACACTCCCGGCTTCCCGGGCCTTCGACCGCCGGTTACCCCGCCGAGGTCAGCGATAACGCTGCGCCGCCTCACTGAATCGGAGGAGACTCACGCCAGGTCACACGCAACCAAGCACCGGGGGTCGTGCGTTTAGCACAACGAGGGCAGCGCGCGCAGGAAATGGGGAAAGAACGCCCCGGCGCCCCTCGTTCCCTACTCGCGTACCCTGCTGAGGTGACCTGGATGCGGAAACGTGACCACAATGTGCTGACCAACGCCGCATCGCTAGCCGTGTGTGGCCTGCTGGCCGGCGTGGTGGTCGCTGCGGCGGCCTTCCCCGCGGTGGCGATGTCCGGCTTGGCCGCGAAGGCCGGCGCCGAGACATTCGGTGCCCTGCCCACAGAGCTGACGGTGGCCCGCGCGCCACAGATCAGCTACCTGCTGGCATCGGACGGCAAGACACCGCTCGCAACGATGTACGACGAGAACCGGCGGGACGTGAAGCTCGCCGACATCTCGGTGCCCATGCAGAAGGCCATCATCGCGGCCGAGGACCATGACTTCTACAAGCACAACGGCGTCGACATCAACGGTGTCGCCCGCGCGTTCGTCAACAACCAGAGCGAAGGCTCCGGCCGACAGGGCGCCTCGACGCTGACGATGCAGTACGTCCGGCTGGCCATCGCCTACTCGGCCACCCACCCGGCGGACGTCGTCGCGGCCACCGAGGACACCAGCGCCCGCAAGCTGCGCGAGATGCGGCTGGCCCTCCAGGTCGACAAGGAGTTCTCCAAGGACGAGATCCTCACCCGCTACCTCAACCTCGCCTCGTTCGGCAACGGCGCGTACGGCATCTACGCCGCCAGCCAGGTCTACTTCGGTAAGCCGCCGAGCAAGCTGAAGATCGAGGAAGCGGCGTTGCTGGCCGGCATGGTCAAGGCGCCGACGACGAACGACCCGACCACCGAGGCCGGTTACCCGCTGGCGCTGGATCGGCGCAACTACGTCATCCAGAACATGGTCGACATCAAGGCCATCACCCAGCAGGAGGCGGACGTCGCCAGGGCGACCAAGCTGGTGGTGAAGGACAAGCGCACCCCCAACGGCTGTGTCGCCGCCAACGTCAACGAGTGGGGCTTCTTCTGCGACTACTTCTACCGCTGGTGGATGGATCAGGAGACGTTCGGCTCGACCACGTACGACCGGGAGCGCCGGCTGAAGAGCGGCGGCTACACCGTCGTGACCTCGATCGACGTCCAGGCACAGCGCGGCGCGGACAAGGCGGTCCGTAAGGCCAAGAGCGTGAACAGCAAGGAAGCGGCCATGGTCGCGGTCGTCGAGCCGGGCACCGGTCGGGTGCGGGCGCTCGCGGTCAACCGGCAGTTCAAGCTCGACGACCCGAAGAACCCCAAGAACAAGATCTCCAGCGATCCGGCGAAGAGCAGGAAGGGCATCCGGGGCAACTACCCGGCGACGGTCAACCCGCTGCTCACCGGCGGCAACGGCATCACCGGCTACCAGGCCGGCTCGACCTTCAAGATCTTCAGCATCGTCGCCGCCCTGGAGAAGGGCATCCCGCTCAGCTACACCTTCAACGCCCCGCAGCAGTTCAAGTCGGAATACATCATCGACAGCAGCAGCCCGGCGGCCTGCAAGGGCACCCACTTCTACTGCCCGACCAACTCCGGCCTCAAGGCCGGCGGCGTGCAGAACATGTGGAGCGCGTTCGCCCAGTCGGTCAACACCTACTTCGTCCCACTGCAGCAGCAGGTCGGCGCGGAGAACGTGGTCGACGCCGCCCGGCGGGCCGGCATCCAGTTCCGGGCGAGCAACGACGCCAAGTTCGCCGCGACCAAGAACGATGCCCACCAGTGGGGCGCCTTCACCCTGGGTGTCTCCTCCACCACCCCGCTCGACCTGGCCAACGCGTACGCGACCCTGGCAGCCGACGGCAAGTACTGCGAGCCGATCCCGGTGCAGGAAATCCGGGACCCGGAGGGCAACAAGCTGGACATCGCCAACCCGCGCTGCGAGAAGCGGTTCAGCACCGAGGTGGCCCGGGCCGCCGTGGACGCCGCCCGTTGCCCGGTCGGCGACAACTCCAGCACCAGCAAGTGCGGTAGCAGCCGTACGGCTGCCGTCGTGAAGGGCATCGTCGACGCGCCGGTGGCCGGTAAGTCCGGCACCACCGACTCGGAGAAGACGGCCGCCCTGGTCGCCATGACCAAGCAGTACTCGGTGGCCGGCATCATGGCCGACCCGGACTGGCCGCAGACGAACGTCAAAATGAAGCACAAGGAGAAGGACGGCATCAACCCGCCGGTGTACGAGACCCTGCGGGATGCCATGAAGGGCAAACCGCGGATCCAGTTCGAGCCGCCGGGCCAGAAGATCTCCGAGGGTGACCAGCGCAGCATCCCCGACGTGAAGTGCGTTTCGGTGGATCAGGCGAAGTCCCGGCTCAAGGGCGCCGGCTTCGAGCCGGTCGTCTCCAGCGCGAAGGTCCCGTCCTCCTGCAAGGCGGGTGACGCGGCCGGCACCAGCCCGGACGGCCGCACGATCAAGGGTGGCGTGGTCACCATCCAGGTCAGCAGCGGCGGCGGCACGCCGGGCAACACCGACGGCACGCCTGGCAACCCGCCCGGCAACCAGCCAGGTAGACCCGGCAACGGCCGCCCCAACGGCTGAGCCGACGCGTAGGACACGACGGGCGGGCACCCTCCTCGGGTGCCCGCCCGTTTCGTCTGTCCGGACCCGCTGGCGGCTACGACGCTCGTGCCGCGCCACGGACCCGGTGAGTCAGAGACCGAGCTGTCGGCGTACCTCGGCAGCCACCCGGCCACCCTCGGCCTGGCCCGCCACCGCGGCCTGGGCCGCCTTCATCGCCGGGCCCATCTGGGCCTTGCCGGTGAAGCCGCCCGCGGCGAGCGCCCCCGACACCAGCTCGGCCAGCTCGGCGTCCGAGAGCTGCCTGGGCAGGTAGCGGTCCAACACCTCGCCCTCGGCGCTCTCCTTCGCGGCCTGCTCGGCGCGGCCGGCGTCGGCGAAGGCGGTGGCCGCCTCCCGACGCTTCTTGGCTTCCTTGGTCAGCACCGCGAGCACCTCGTCATCGGTGAGCTCGCGCTTGGCCTTGCCGGCGACCTCGGCGGTGCCGACGGCGGCCAGGGCCATCCGCAGGGTGGAGGTGGTCAGCTCGTCGCGCGCCTTGAGCGCGGAACGCATGTCGGCAGTGAGGCGGTCCTTCAGCGTGCTCATGGACGGTCAAACTACCCTGAACGCCATGCGAAAGCGCACACTATTCCGGCTCGCCGCCGGAACCGCCACGATCGGCGCGGCCACCCTCGCGTACGCGTCGCTCATCGAGCGCAATATGTTCACCCTCCGGCGGTACGACGTGCCGGTGCTCCCGGCCGACGCGGAACCGCTGCGCGTGCTGCACCTCTCGGACCTGCACATGATGCCCGACCAGGCGCGCAAGCAGCGCTGGGTGGCGTCGCTGGCCGCCCTCGACCCCGACCTGGTGGTGGTGACCGGCGACAACATGGCGCACCCAGGCGCGGTGCCCGGGGTGCTGCGGGCCCTGCAACCACTGCTGGACTACCCGGGTGCGTTCGTGTTCGGCTCCAACGACTACACCGGGCCGGTGCTGAAGAACCCCTTCACCTACTTCCTGCCCGACCGGGAGTACACCGAGGGCGTCGACCTGCCCTACGAGGAGCTGCGTCAGGTCTTCACCGGCGCCGGCTGGGCGGACCTCAACAACGCCCGGACCATGCTGAAGGCCGGCGGCCGGCAGCTCGACCTGGTCGGCGTCGACGACCCGCACATCGACCGGGACGACTACCCCTCCGTTGCCGGCGCGGTGTCGTCCTCGGCAGACCTCTCCATCGCGCTGACGCACTCACCCGAGCCACGGGTGCTCGACCAGATGGCGGCGGACGGCTTCGGGCTGCTGCTGGCCGGGCACACCCACGGCGGGCAGGTCTGCGTACCCGGCTTCGGAGCGCTCGTGACCAACTGCGGCCTGCCCCGCTCGATGGCGCGCGGCCTGCACCGGTGGCCGGGCTCGGACTCCTGGCTGCACGTCTCCGCCGGCCTCGGCACCCACCCGACCGCCCCGATCCGTTTCTCCTGCCCCCCGGAGGCCAGCATCCTGACCCTCATCCCCCGCTGACCGCTGCGCGCCCGCCGCCGCGAGACCAGCCAGCAGTCGTTGATCGACTCGGGTTCCTGAAAGCCGGGGTGTCCTGGTCCCATCGACAGCCCGGCTTCCGTGAACCCGAGTCGATCACCACCCGGCCCAGCCGGCGATCGCGCCCGAGGAGTCCGGACGGCGGGGGTACCGAGTTTGACCATCGGGGCGGGTGGGCTACTATTTGTCGGCACGCCTCGGGGTGTGGCGCAGCTTGGTAGCGCGCTTCGTTCGGGACGAAGAGGTCGTCGGTTCGAATCCGGCCACCCCGACCGAGGTCAGAGGGCACATCCACTCGATGGATGTGCCCTCTGGTGCGTCATGGGTGACCAACTGAGTGACCACGCCTCAGCAGCCGGCGCGAAGATGCGATCCATGAGCGCCGCGTCCTGGAGCGGCACCGGCGAAGCTGATGACGGTAGACCGGCTAGGTGCCTGTGGTGCCGGAGTGCTTGCGTTTCCAGTAGGCAAGGGCCTCGCTGGCGGCGAGGGTGCTGGGGTGGTCGGGACCGCGGACGCGCAGCATGTCGGTGAGCACTTGCTCGAGGGCGGCGACGGCGCCGCTCGGGTCACCAGCTTCGCCACGCCAGTAGGCGAGGTTGTGGCGGGTGGTGAGGGTGTCGGGGTGATCCGGACCTAGCACGCGCAGCCGGTCGGTGAGCAGGTGCTCCAAGGCGGTGACGGCACCGCTGAGGTCACCAGCTTCGAGACGCCAACCGGCGAGGGTGCTGCGCGTGGTGAGGGTGTCGGGGTGGTCGGGACCGTGGACGCGCAGCATGTCGATGAGCACTTGCTCAAAGGCGGCGACGGCGCCGCTCGGATCACCAGCTTTCCCACGCGAGTAGGCGAGGTTGTGGCGGGTGGCGAGGGTGTTGGGGTGGTCGGGACCGCGGACGCGCAGGATGTTGGTGAGCACTTGCTCGAAGGCGGCGACGGCGCCGCTCGCGTCACCGGTCTTGCCACGCCAGTAGGCGAGGGTATGGCGGGTGGCGAGGACGTAGGGGTGCTCAGGGCCGAGGACGCGCAGCATGTCGATGAGCACTCGCTCGAAGGCGGTGACGGCGCCGCTCGCGTCACCAGCTTCTCCACGCCAGTGCGAAAGGTGGTAGCGGGTGGCGAGGGTGCCGGGGTGGTTGGGACCGAGGACGCGCAACACTTCGGCAAGCAGCCGCTCCGACCCGGCCTTGGCGGCGGCAGCCTGGCCGCTGTAGCCGAGGCTGTCGAGGTTGCGGAACAGCAAGCTATGCACGTCAGCCTTCAACAGAGCGCCACCGCTGCAGGCATGAAGCACAACGGCGTTCTCACGCAGAATGTGGGTATAGCGAGATTCGCGGTCGATGTTGGGCCAGATTTCCAGCAGTCCGTCAGCCGCAGTGCGGGCGGTAGCCCTCAGTCGTGGAGCGTCGAGGTCATCGCGGGTGACACGTTGAATCAGGGCGTGCACGCGAGTTTGGCCGGTGGCCGGGTCGTGGGTGACCAGGTGGAGGCGGTGCAGGTTCCGCAGAGCATCCCAGACCTCTTCGGTGGTGACATCGCGGCCACTGATCCGCGTCAGATGGGCGGTAACCGCGTCGGTCTTGAATAGCGCGTCCGGGATGCCGTTCGGATCCAGCACCGCGGCCAGCTCCAGCACCCGCCTAGCTAATCCCGAAGGCGGGTGGCTGTCCGCCGCATCGATGGAAAGCGACCAAATGGCACCAGCAACTGTGCGCTGGTCATCGGGTAACGCATCCTCCGGGGGAACCAGGTCAGCCAACTGCTTATGTCGATCGGCCAACCGCGCCCGGTAGACGGAAGCATCGATAGCGCGGTCACGAATGAACGCGGCGGCTTGGGCTGCCGCTATCGGCAGATACTCCAATTCGGCAGCCAGTCCCTCCAGCTCCGGTTCCTGGTCGACGCCAGCACCAATGGCCGAGCGGAGGTAGGCGACCGCTTCGCCAGGAGTGAACAGGTCAACCTCGACCAACGACCGGCGGTCGGTGTCCAGGACAGCATCCCGCCGCCGGGTGGTGACGATTGTGCGGCCGTGCCGACTGTCCGGCGGCCACCACCGGGCGGCATCCCCCGGGGCATCAAGGTTGTCCAATACCACCAACCACCGACGGTCAGTGCGCCCGAACCACTCCATCAACCGCTGCGCCGCAGACTGATCATCAGCATCTACCAGCGCGACACCCACCGCCCGCGCCGCCTCGGAATAACTAACGACGATCGCATCCTCGCTCGACGCAGTCACCCAGACCCGCACGTCCACCTCACCAGTGGACTCCAGATGCCGCACGAACTGAGCCGCCAACTGCGTCTTGCCCACGCCCCCCATGCCCGACAACACCTGCGTCAGTGCAGCCGTACGGCCAGCCTTCGCAGCCCTGACCAAATCAACACCGGCAGCCCGGTCCTGAAACCAGGCCGCCAACTGGGGCACCAGGCCAACCCGTACCCCACCCCCCGGCACTGGTGGGCGTCCTATCCGCCGACGCTCCGACCAAGCCGTCAAGCGTGCATCCAGCACGGCAACGAGCGCGAAGACCCCGCCAACAATCCCCGCCAACCAACTGGCCTGCTCCGCTACGGCCCACCCCCACTGCGGCGCCCGCCAAGCAAATGGGTTCCACCACAACAACACCGCCACCACCGCGCAGGCACTCGCCGCCATCACCCACGTGACGACGCGCCGACGCCCACGCGGAAAGACCCGAACCATCTCTCCATAATCGACGCAATTAAATACCCCGGCAGTCATGAGTCGAGTTGACGTCACAGAACCGGTACAGCAGGGTGCGCAGCGGACAACCGAGACCGACACCTGGAACCAGGAGTGATGGTGTTCGGATGACCGCTGACACGGTGACGGCGGTCCGCGCCACGCCGTTCGAGGTGGCGCGGCCGGTCAGTCCTGCCGCTCGGTGCGTTCGATCTCCGCGAACGCGGCTGCCAGGTAGTCGTCCAAGGGCACACTTGTCGCCGCCAACAGGTCGGCCACCAGCAGCGGAGCGTGTCGGGCCAGCGCCGCCGCGTCCGGCGGTGACTCGTCGCCGTCGGGGTCGTACACCCCCAGCGCGCCGGCCAGCAGAACGAGCACCACGTGCGGGTCGACATCCGTTCGCCACCGCGTCGACTCCTGCACGCAGCGGGTCAACACCTGGCGGATGTCGTCGCCGGTCAACCCGTCCGGATGGCTCTCCTCCAACAGCAACCGGACCACCGCGCCGAGCACCAGGCCGGAACGCTCGTCAGCGGCGAGACCGCCGACCGCCTCGTCGTACGCCTGACCGTCGCGTGCCTGGGCGGCGGCGACGGCCGTCGTTGCGGTCACCGCGATGGCGCGGGCGGTAGCGGGCAGATGTCGCCAGGTGCCGGTCATCGCGCCAGCATCGCAGACCCGGCGGACACCAACCGACAGCCATCACAGCCAGTGGATCAACGTGGGATTGGTCACCAGTTGATCCCGGTGACCGCGAGGCGTGGCCAAAACGGTTCGCGCGGCGTCAGACCCACCGCACAGAATGCCGGCATGCTGCGTCGTGCCCTGCCCCGCCGTTCGGAAGCTCGCCGACTCCTGATCGGCACCCTGCTGTCGGCGATCGGGCGCGGTCTGACCCTGCCGTTCCTGTTCATCTACCTGACCGACGTACGCGGGCTCACCGACACCCGCGCCGGGCTCGTCATCGGTTGGTACGGCGTGGTCACCCTGGCCCTGTCGCCGCTGGGCGGGACGCTGATCGACCGGATCGGCGCCCGCCGGGTGGTGGTGCCCTGTCTCGTGATCGAGGCGATCGGCACCGGCTCGTTGGCGCTGGTCCACTCGACCGGCTCAGCCCTGCTGGTGATGACGGTGATCGCCATCGGCAGCTCCGCGATCTGGTCCGGGCAGAACACCATCCTCGCATCGCTGACCGACGACGACGAGCGGCAACGCGTCTTCGGGTTGAACTTCGCCCTGCTCAACCTCGGCATCGGCATCGGTGGCATGACCTCCGGCGCGATCGTCGACACCGCCCGGCCCGGCACCTTCCAGGCGATCTACCTGCTGGACGCGGTGACCTACCTGATGCCGGCGCTGATCCTGCTCACCCTGCCCGGGGTGGGCCACCGACTCGGCAAACGTCGAGGCGTCGACGAACCGTCAGCCGGTGGCTACCTGACCGTGCTCCGCGACCGCCCGTTCCGGCGGCTGGTGATCTTCGGGCTGATCCTCACCACCTGCGGCTACGCGCAGGTGGAGGTGGGCTTCGCCGCGTACGCGGTGCGGGTGGCCGAGGTGAACCCGCGGGTAGTGGCCTGGGCACTCGCGGCCAACACCGTGATGATCGTGCTCGCGCAACTGCTGGTCATCCGGCGGATCGAGGGGCGCAGCCGCACCCGGGCGTTGGCAGTTGTGGGAGCTGTGTTCGCCGCCGCCTGGCTGGTCCTCGGCGTGGCCGGCCTGGTCAGTGCCGAGAACGCCGTGCTGGCCGCCCTGTGCGTGGTGCTCTGCTCGGCGATCTTCGGTTTCGGCGAGACGATGCTGTCCCCGGTGATGCCCGCACTCACCAACGCGCTGGCCACCGACGAGCTGCGCGGCCGGTACAACGCCATGAGTTCAATGATCTTCGGAATCAGCGGTGTGATCGGCCCAGTGACCGCCGGCCCACTCATCGGCGCTGCCAACGGCATGGTCTGGGTGGCGACGGTTGTCGGCGGCTGCTTGGTGGCTTCGCTGGTCGCGCTCTCCCTGCGCCGGCTGCTCACCACGGAGCAGGACGGCCTCGCGACGACCACCCCGACATCCCCCACCCCCACGCCCGCCCCCGCCTGACCTCGAACACCCCTCCCTACCCCGCGCCCTCGCCGCGCGCACCCCACGCCGCCCGCCGCACCCCGCACCCCGCACCCCGCACCCCGCACCCCGCACCCCGCACCCCGCACCAAGATCACGCTCAATCCTGGATGTAGTGGCATCCCCGCGCACCGATGCCACTACATCCATGTTCGAGCGCGATCTTGCCCGGTGGGGCGTGCACGAGCGGAGCGGCAGGCGGCAGGCGGGCACAGGCACAGGCAAGCGCAGGCACAGGCAAGCGCAGGCACAGGCAAGCGCAGGCACAGGCAAGCGCAGGCACTGACAAGCGCAGGCACTGACAAGCGCAGGCACTGACAAGCACAGGCACGGACAAGTACAGGCACAAGCGCAGGCGCAGGCGCAGGCACGGACAGTACAGGCACAAGCGCAGGCGCAGGCACAGACAAGTACAGGCACAAGCGCAGGCGCAGGAACGGACAAGCGCAGGCGCGGGCAGGCGACGTCGGGGACGGGTCGGGCCCCGGAGCTGGTGCTCCGGGGCCCGATGTCGCTGGGTCGGCCGTCAGGCGGCGGGGACCTCGGCGGTGGTGCGGATCCGGTCCAGCGTCGGTGCGGAGACCGGCGACTGGGCGGTCAGGTAGTCGACGAAGGCGTCCAGGTCGATCTGGCCGGTGACCAGGTTCGTGCCGCCGGTGAGGGCGCTGAATCCGTCGCCTCCGCCGGCGAGGAAGTTGTTCACCGTCACCCGGTAGGTGGTGGCGGTGTCGACGGCGGTGCCGCCGAGGGTGAGGCTGCCGCGGACCACGCGGGTGCCGGCGCACGGGTCGGCGACCGTACCGGTGGTGCCGTTCGGGTCGACCACGTAGCCCACGGTGGCCGACGGGTACAGGGTCCGGCCGGTCACGAACTGCTGCTCCAGTACGCAGTAGAGCTGCGCGCCGGTGAGGTCCAGCGTCACCAGGTTGTTGGCGAACGGCTGAACGGTGAACGCCTCTTCGTAGGTGACCGGGCCGGCGTTGAGGTCGGCCCGGACCCCGCCCGGGTTCATGAAGGCGGCGACTGCGTTCTGTTCGTCGTCGGTGGCCGCGAGTTGCGCGTCGGCGATCACGTTGCCCAGTGGCGATTCGCCCAGACTCGTACCGAAGAGGGTTTCCTGGGTCTTGGTGATGGCCTCGGTGGTCTCACCGACCTGGCGGTCGGCGACCGGCCCGAGCACCGTCTTGTACCGGTCGATCAGCGCGGTCTGCTTCGGGTCCTTGGCGACGTCGCGGGTGACCACCACGTTGTTCGCGGCGGCGGAGATCACGTCGCCGCTCCGACGGTCGATCTTGAGGTCGATGTCGGTGACCAGGCGACCGAACGAGCTGGCGCTGGTGACCAGCTTGCCGTTGATGTCGCAGTTGTACGCCTGGTGGGTGTGCCCGCTGACCACCACGTCGATCGACGGATCCATCCGGTTGGTGATGTCCACGATGGGGCCGGTCATGCCGACGCAGTCGTTGATCCCGCCGGTCGCGGCCTGGGTGCCACCCTCGTGCAGCAGGACGACGATCGCCTGTACGCCCTTGCGGCGCAGCTCGCGCGCGTACCGGTTGGCGGTGTCCGCCTCGTCGGCGAAGCTGAGGCCGGCGACGCCCTGCTGGCTGACGATCTGCGGGGTGCCTTCCAGGGTCATGCCGATGAAGCCGACCTTGACGCCCTGCACCTTGTGGATCGCGTACGGCGCCATCAGTGGCTTGCCGGTGGCGGTCTTGAAGGCGTTCGCGGACAGGTACTGGAAGCCGGCCCCCCGGTACGGGGTGCCGTCGATGCAGCCGTCCACCGGGTGGCAGCCGCCGTTCTGGATTCGCAGCAGCTCGGCGGCGCCTTCGTCGAACTCGTGGTTGCCGACGCTGGCGTAGTCCAGCCCGGCCATGCTCAGCGCCTCGATGGTCGGCTCGTCGTGGAACGCGGCGGAGAGCAGCGGGGACGCACCGATCAGGTCGCCGGCGGCGACGGTGATGGTGTTCTTCTTCTTGGCTGCGGCGCGCAGCTCGGCAAGGTGGGTGGCCAGGTACTCGACGCCACCCGCGGTCTGCCCGGCGATGGTGCCGCTGGACCCGCTCGGCGGTTCGAGGTTGCCGTGGAAGTCGTTGAGGGCGAGCAGGGTGACGTCGACCGGCTTCGGCCGCGCGTCGGCTTGCTCAGGGCTGGTGGCGACCGCGCCGAAAGCGGCCACCGCGAGCGCGGTCAGGCCGACAGCGGCCCGACGCATCCCGGGTATGAACATGGATCTCCTTGTGAGAATCGGCGTGTGCGGTGCCCGGCCTCTGGGTCGACCTGGGCCGCCGACGGACGCCGTCGAAAGGGTCGCGGATGACGGTGGTTGAGCTTGGCCCCCGCCCCGACAGCCTCTCATCCGGACGCCCGCCGGTCGACCCGGGCAGCGCATCGGAGCAGCGCGTACGCCGAGGCCGCTATCGATCATCGTTTAGCGCGGTCTGCCGGACAACGTCGGAGCCGGGGTCTAGAAAGGACGGGACGACTACGAGGAATGGGGACGGCATCGTGAGCGGAACGACACCAGTGGCGGAGCAGGTTCGATCGGTCGACGGCACACCCATCGCGTTCGAGCGGTCCGGTGCCGGGCCGGCGGTCGTCCTCGTCGGCGGCGCGTTCAGCGATCGCAACGCGACCCGTGACCTGGGTGCGGCACTGGCGCCGGATTTCACCGCCTTCAGCTATGACCGTCGCGGTCGGGGCTACAGCGGCGACACCCCACCGTACGAGGTCGGCCGCGAGATCGACGACCTTGCCGCCCTGATCGCGGCGGCGGGTGGTTCCGCCGCCGTCTACGGCATCTCCTCCGGTGCCGTCCTGGCCGCCCTCGCCACCGCACAGGGCCTGCCGGTGACCACGTTGGTCATGTTCGAGCCACCGTTCCAGGTCGGCCCACACGTGGGTGTCCGCAAGGACATCACCCCGCAGCTCATCGAGCTGATCGCCGCCGATGACCGGGACGGCGCTGTGGAGATCTTCCTCAGCGCCTCGGTGGGGCTGCCGGCCGAGCAGATCGCCGGGATGCGGTCGCAACCGATGTGGGGTGGGCTCACGGCGGTCGCGCACACACTGGTGTACGACGCGATCGTCACCGCCGGAGGGCGACTCCCGGCCGAGCGGCTGGCGGCCATCACCGCGCCGACCCTCGCGGTGGACAGCACCGGCAGTCCACAGTGGTTGCGGGATGCGAGTCGGGCGGCGGCCGAGGCCGTGCCGGGCGGCCGGTCCGTGAGCCTCGACGGCGGTTATCACGACGTGCCAGCGACGACGCTGGCCCCCGCGCTGCGCGAGTTCCTGCTCGGTTGACCGCACCTGCGGGCGCCGAGGCGCGAGCCGGCGGGAGATCGTCGGCTCAGCCGTCAGCCAGCGCCTTGTCGACCAGGGCTGCGACGGCGTCCGGTGGCCAGGCGCCCGCTACGCCGGGCCGGGCGGCCAGGTAGGTGGCGATCCGCTCGGCGGGCCAGCCGTGCGACTCGCGCAGCCCTCGGGCGATCATGCCGAGGTAGATCGGCGCGGGAGGCCGGCACGGCACGGCTGACGCCCCCTCGGGGGCGGTGAAGGTGAGCATCGGTACACCGTCGCGGCTGCCTGGGCAGATCAGCGTCTCGTACCGCCCCGGGCCGAGTGTGGCCCGTCCGTCGGCTACGGCGGCGTCGATGGCCGCGCCGGTCGCCGGGATCAGCTCGGTGGTGTCGCCCGGCGGGCGGTACATCTCCTGGGCCGCGATGTCGGTGAACTGCTCCAGGGTGACCAGGTAGGCGCGGGCTGCGGCCTCGCCCGACAGGTGCGGGTCGTAGAAGGCCATGCCGCCGGTCCAGGCGCCGGACTCGCCGGCGAAGTAGATGCCGCCGGGCAGCGACACGGGTGCCGATCGGCTGGGTGGACGCCGGTCGCGGCAGCCCGGGTACGTCCGCTTTCCGCCGGGTGGGCAGCCGCCACCGATGTACCAGCCCAGCCGGGCGGCGTGCATGTTCGAACCGTACGAGACGTACCAGGCCAGCACGACGACCCCTCAGAAGCCACCGGTCTGCCCGGCGGAGTGGCTCACCTGCACGGTGTGGGTCACGCAGCCACCGGCTTCGACCGAGTGCAGCAGGAAGGCGGTGGGTTCGTTGACCCAACCGATCTGCTCGTCGGCGCTCATGGTGAGCGTGCTCTGCTTCCACGTGCTGGGCGCCACGGTGAGGACAGTGCCCGCGTACGCCGTGGTGACCGGGCGGTGGAGGTGGCCGGCGCCGACCCGCACCACGTGCCGGTGCCGGCCGATCACCTCGGCGAGCGCGTCGCCGTCGGCAAGCCGGATGGAGTCGGCAACGGGGATGCCGACAGCGACCGGCGGGTGGTGCAGGAAGATCACGGCGGGTACCTCGGGCCGCCCGGCCAGCACCCCGTCGAGCCAGCCGAGCTGTTCCTCGCCGAGTCGGCCGCCGTCGCTGCCGGGGACGAGCGAGTCGAGCACCACGACGGACGCCGCCTCGTGGTCGACGTGGTAGTAGGCGGAGAAGCCGCCGCCGAGCAACGGTGTGCCGCCGAACGTGTCGAGCAGGGCCTCCCGGTCGTCATGGTTGCCGGTGGTCAGGTGCACCGGCAGCGGGAAGCGGCCGATCACCTCGCGCAGCGCCACGTACTCGTCGGGCTGGCCGTGGTCGGCCAGGTCGCCGCTGATCACCACGCAGTCCGGTCGGGGTCGCAATGCCAGCACCCGGCCGAGCGCTCGGTGCAACCCGGCGGCCGGTTCGGCGGCGAGCAGGCCGGTGGTCAGGTGCGGATCACTGAGCTGGGCGATGAGCATGGGCTCGCCTCCTCGGCGCCGGGATGCTCCACGCTATCGCCGGTCGCGGCGTCCCGGGGGGAGGGTCAGGCGTCCACAGGCTGCGTCCACAGCCTGTGGATAGCACGTGTGTACGAAGCCCGGCCGGTCCCAGCCACCGTGAGTACGCTTGATCGAGCGGTTCGGCGTCGGCCGGGCCCCTCCCCTACCTGGAACGACGTGCGAGTGGATCATCAGCGAGTCATCCGTGACGTCACCGTCCGCCTGCCGATGGCGTCGAGCACGCCGGAGGCGTGTCGGTGGACGGTCGCCGCGCTGTCCCGCCACACCCCGGCGACCATCTCCGTGCTGCTCGCGGTCCACGATCGCCTGCGCTGCGTCGCGGCGACCGGGGCGTGGCAGGTCTTCGCCACCGTGCCGGCGGGGACCGGCATCGTGGGCCGGGTGTACGCGACCGGCGCTCCCGCCGTCGTCCCGGACGTCACCGTCGACCCGGACTACCTGCCGGTCCGCCCGGATGTGACAGCCGAGTTGTGCGTACCGGTGCTGGACCCCACGGGCCGGGCGATCGGCGTACTCGACCTGCAGTGGAGTGAGCCGACCGACCTGGAGCCGTGGCGGGAGACCGCGCAGCGGCTCGCCGACGGGCTCGGCGCTCGGATCGCCGCCCTGGGTGGCCCACCTGCGGAGAGCCGCAGTGAGAAGCTGCTCCGGCATGCGGCAGCGCTCTCCTCCGCACCGACCGAGGGAGAGGTGATGGGGGCGGCCGCCCGTGCCGCCCGGGAGGTCTCCACCCTCTCCACCGCACTGCTGCTGATCGGCGGTCAGCTCGGCCCGTCCCCGGCGACGCCGAGCGACCTGGAGACCCGGATCCGCGCCGAGCTGGCGGCGGCGGGTCCGGCCGCCCTGGACCGGATGGTCGAGCGGGCGCACCGGTACGGCGCCGGGTACACGCTGGGCGAGGCCGGGCATCCCCCGACCGAGGACTACCGCCCGCTGACCCGTGCGGGGGTACGGACGCTGGTCGCCGTGCCGGTCGGGCCGACGGACGCCGGTGGGGTGCTGCTGGTCGCCGACGAACGCGCCCTGCGCCCGGACCCGACAACTGTCAGCCTGATGGAGTTGCTCGCCGGGCAGTCCTGGACGAGCGTGGACCGTCTGCGCACGCTGGCCCGGCTGCGGGAGCAGGCCAGCTCCGACCCGCTGACCGGGTTGCGGCACACCGGCCCGTTCGGGCAGCGGATCGCTGCGGCCACCCCCGGGCGTACGGCCCTGCTGGCGATCGACGTGGACGGCTTCAAGACCGTCAACGACACGTACGGTCACCAGGCCGGCGACCGGGTGCTGGTCGGGTTGGCCCGGGCGCTGGAGGGGGCGCTTCGGCACGGCGACGAGTTGTACCGGATCGGCGGCGACGAGTTCGTCGCGGTGATCGAGGTGAGCCGCCCGGAAGAGGCGGTCCGGATCGCCGAACGGCTCACCGAGGCGGCCCGACGCATCGGCCGCACGATCAGCGTGGGCGTCGCGCTTCCCCGCCCCGGCGAAACCCCCGACCGCACCCTGAAAAGAGCCGACCAGGCCCTCTACGCGGTCAAACGCCAAGGCCGGGACGGCGTCCTACTCTCCGCCGCGTAAACCACCCCCGTCCCGACCCCGTCGAGACCCGCGTCCCGACCCGCGTCCCGACCCCGTCGATCATGCACTTGTGGTGGGGGACATTTGCCGCCGTCGGTGTCAAACCGCCCACCACAACTCCATGATCGACGGGCTGGGCGCGGGGCGCGGGGAGGCGCGGGGGCGCGGGGAGGCGCGGGGGCGCGGGGAGGCGCGGGGTTAGGGGGTGCGGAGTTCTTTGGCTAGGAGTTCGGCGATCTGGGCGGTGTTGAGGGCCGCGCCCTTGCGGAGGTTGTCGCCGGTGACGAAGAAGTCGAGGGCGCGGGGGTCGTCCAGGGCGCGACGGATCCGGCCGACCCAGGACGGGTCGGTGCCGACGGCGTCGATCGGCATGGGGAACTCCCCGGCCGCGGGGTCGTCGACCACGATCACTCCGGGGGCGTTGCGCAGCGCCTCGCGGGCGCCCTCGGCGTCGACCTCGGTGGCGAAGTTCGCGTGCACAGCGACCGAGTGGGCGGTGACCACCGGCACCCGGACGCAGGTGGCGGAGACCTTGAGGTCGGGGAGGCCGAGGATCTTCCGCGACTCGTTGCGGATCTTCATCTCTTCCGATGACCAGCCGCTGTCGGCCGGGGAGCCGGCCCAGGGGACCACGTTGAGCGCCATGGGTGCCGGGAACGGGCCCAGGTCGTCGCCGACCGCCTGGCGTACGTCGCCGGTGCGCGAGCCGAGCGCCCGATCGCCGGCGACCTTGGTGAGCTGGTCGTGCAGGATGTCGACGCCGGACTGACCGGCTCCGGAGACCGCCTGGTAGGAGGCGAGCACCAGCTCTCGTAGGCCGTACTCGCGGTGCAGCGGCGCGACGGCGACGATCATCGCGAGGGTGTTGCAGTTGGCGTTGGCGATGATGCCCCGGGGTCGGTTGCGGACCTGCTCGGGGTTGATCTCGGGAACGACCAGCGGGACGTCGCGGTCCATCCGGAACGCGCCGGAGTTGTCGACAGCTATCGCGCCCCGGGCGACGGCGATCGGCGCCCACTCGGCGGAGACCTCGTCGGGCACGTCGAACATTGCCACCTGGACCCCGTCGAACGCTTCGGGGGTCAGCGCCTGGACGACGAGTTCCTCGCCCCGGCAGCGCACCCGGCGCCCGACGGAGCGCTCGGAGGCGAGCAGCCGGATCTCACCCCAGACGTTGCGTCGCCCGGTGAGCAGCTCGCACATCACGGTGCCGACGGCACCTGTCGCTCCGACCACGGCGAGGGTGGGCAGCGCCGTCATTGGCGCTACCTACCCGTCCCCGCGTAGACCACGGCTTCGGTGTCGCCGCTCAGCTCGAACGCGTCGTGGATGGCGCGGACGGCGGCGTCGAGGTCGGTGTCCCGGCAGACCACTGAGACCCGGATCTCGGAGGTGGAGATCATCTCGATGTTGACCCCGGCCGCGCCGAGCGCGGCGAAGAAGCCGGCCGCCACACCGGGGTGCGAGCGCATGCCCGCGCCGATCAGCGAGACCTTGCCGACGTGGTCGTCGTAGAGCAGGCCCTTGAACTTGACCGGCTCCTGGATCTTGCTGAGCGCCGCCATCGCGGTGGGCCCGTCGGCCTTGGGCAGGGTGAACGAGATGTCCGTCCGGCCGGTGCCCTCGGTGGAGACGTTCTGCACGATCATGTCGAGGTTGATCTCGGCGCTGGCGACGGTGTCGAAGATCCGCGCGGCGGCACCCGGCTCGTCGGGCACCCCGACGATCGTGATCTTGGCCTCGCTGCGGTCGTGCGCGACCCCGGTGATCAGTGCCTGCTCCACGGAAAGGTCCTCCATCGATCCGGTGACCATCGTGCCGGTGTTGGTCGAGTATGACGAACGGACGTGGATCGGCAACCCCGCCCGGCGGGCGTACTCCACGCTACGCAGGTGCAGCACCTTCGCGCCGCAGGCGGCCAGCTCCAACATCTCCTCGTAGGTGATCTGCTGGATGTGCCGGGCGTTGGGCACGATCCGTGGGTCGGCGGTGAAGATGCCGTCCACGTCGGTGTAGATCTCGCAGACGTCGGCGTGCAGGGCGGCGGCGAGCGCCACGGCGGTGGTGTCCGAACCGCCACGGCCGAGCGTGGTGACGTCCTTGGTGTCCTGCGAGACGCCCTGGAAGCCGGCCACGATGACCACCGAACCCTCGTCGAGCGCGCCCTTGAGCCGCCCGGGGGTGACGTCGATGATCCGGGCGCGGCCGTGCACCGAGGTGGTGATCACGCCGGCCTGCGAACCGGTGAACGAGCGGGCTTCGTACCCCAGGTTGTGGATGGCCATGGCCAGCAGGGCCATGGAGATCCGCTCCCCGGCGGTGAGCAGCATGTCCAGCTCGCGGCCCGGCGGCAGCGGGCTCACCTGGTTGGCCAGGTCGAGCAGCTCGTCGGTGGTGTCGCCCATAGCGGAGACCACCACCACCACATCGTCGCCGGCCTTGCGGGCGGCGACGATGCGCTCGGCCACCCGCTTGATCCGCTCGGCGTTGGCGACGGAGGACCCGCCGTACTTCTGCACCACGAGCGCCACGACGGTGCACTCCCTCCCAGCGACCCTGAGCGTGCCGACGCCGCCGGAACCGGGGCCGGCGGCGCGTGTCAGACCCCATGAGGGTATCCGGCGGATAACGAAGCCGGGTCAGGTGATCCCACCATCCGGCCCGGCCGGGCCCGGCCGGGCCGGTCCCACCAGGTCGGACGGGCACGCCGGGAAGCCCCGCCCGACACGCCGGAACGAGGTCGGTACGCACCGGCACCCGCCAACCGTCCGCACCCACCAGAATGGGCCGGTGCCCGTCCTCATCCGCTCGGCCGGCCGCGTGATCGGGCCGCTCGTCCTCGCCCTGCCAGCCCTCCTGGTCGCCTGCACCAGTGAGCAGCCTCCGACACCGCCGCCCGCCGATCCGGCGCCGGTCGAGGTGGACGCCGCACGGGATGAGCTGGCCGCGCTGGCCGCGGCGGCTCAGGACCGTCACCTGGTGGCTCAGTACGTCTACAGCCAGGCGGGTCAACCGGACCGCACCATCGTGTTCACCAGTGCGAACGACGGGAGTTGGCGGGTGGACGTGCCGGGGGGCGCCCTGGGTGGCACCGCCGACGTGTCGATGGCCAGCACGGCGGACGGGCTGTTCCAGTGCGCCCTGCCGTCGGCCGGTCATACCGAGTCGGCGAGTTGCGTACGCCTGGGTGATCGCGACGATGCGATCCCACGCCGGTCGGATCCCCGGGTACAGCACCTGCTCACCGGTTGGCTGGACGTCCTCACCGACCGACGCGCGCCGTTGGCTGTCGCCCCGGCCAACGCGCCCGAGGGCCTCACCGGCGCCTGCTACTCGGTGGATTCCACCTCGGCGTCGCTCAACGCCCCGCTGGACGTGGGCATCTACTGCTACGACCAGGACGGCACGCCGACGGGCGTTCGGACCGGGGCCGGGACGTTGAGGCTGGCCGCCGCACCGGGCCCGGCACCGGCCACGGTGCAGCTGGCCGGCCCGGTGGTGATCGACCGGGAGCCGCTCGACACTGCGGCGCCGCCTACCCCGGACCCGTCGGAGAGCCCGGGCGCGGGAACGCCCTGATCTTCGTCCCGTTACGGGTGCTCTTGCCCACATTCAGCCACCCCGTCCTGAGGGGCGAATCACCCATACAGGACGATCCGGTGTATGGCCGACCTCACCCCGCTGCTCGCCTACCGCTGGAGTCCACGAGCCTTCGACCCGAGCGCCGAGCTGACCCCGGAGGAGTCCGCCTCGCTGCTTGAGGCCGCGCGCTGGGCCCCGTCGGCGGAGAACGGACAGCCCTGGCGGTTCGCCCTCGGCCACCGCGACGACGAGACCTGGAAACGGATCCTGATCAGCCTCCCGGTCGACGACCAGATCTGGATCCGGCACGCCGCGACCCTGGTGGTCGGCGCCCACACCGGCCTCGACGCCGAGCGGGCCGCGTACGACCTGGGGCAGGCGATCGCCCACCTGACAGTGCAGGCCACGGCACTCGGCCTGCACGTGCACCAGCTCACCCGGTTCGACCGGGCTGGCCTCTCCACCGAACTCGACCTGCCCGGCGGCGTTCGCCCGTTGGTGGTCGCCGCCGTCGGCCGACTCGGGGACCCGTTCGCCCTCCCGGCCGACCTGCACGCCCGCGAAACCAGCCTGCGGCACCGCCGCCCGGTCGCCGAGCTGCTGCTGCGCTGATCGAGCGCCGGGGTCACCCGCCCCGGCTGGCCCGGAGCAGGACCGCCGCGGCATCGGTGTTGCGATAGCGCACGTGCCGACCCTCGCGGGACCGGGACACCAGGCCGGCACCGTGCAGCGCGGCCAGGTGCTGGGAGACATTTCCGGCGGACATGCCGGTGAGTCGGGCCAGGTCGGTGGTGGTCAGCGCCGTCTCAAGCAGGTGCAGCAGCGCGGTCCGGCCCGGCCCGATCACCCGTGCCAGGGGGTCGCCGGGCGGCGACGCGCTCGTCTCCCAGAGCGTCCCGACGGCACGAACCGGGTACGCCCCGGCCGGCAGCGAATCCTCCAGCAGGTTCCACAGCACGTGCTGCTCGGTGAACACTGTCGGGTTCAGCGCCAGCCCACGACCGCGGAGGTCGAAGTCCCGCCCGAACGTGTCGTCGCTGATCACCCGGTCGCCGTGCCAGCGCAGGCTCGGGTGGAGCTGCTCGAAGAACCGACCGGCGCCACTCTCGGCGAGTTGGGCGGCCCGGTACGCCACGTCGGCGTCGAGCAACGCCCGCATCCGCTGCCAGTCCGGGGCGATCGCCTCGTCGTACCAGACCCGCACCGCGTCGACGACCTGCGGCAGCAGCCCGCCGGGGTCGGCGAGCAGCGCCCGCCCGAACGGGCTCAGCGGTTTTTGCCAGGTGGTCGACAGCAGGTCCGCGACCACCACGGCCGGCGGCGTCGCGGCGATCTGGTCGAGCTGCTCGGCCATCTCCACGTTCGGTCGGGCCGCCGGGGTGAGGAAGTCGGGCAGCCAGCGACCCGGCACGGCCAACCCCACCAGAGGTCGGACCCGTTCGGCCACCTCCGGACGACGCAACGTCACCCGGGCCCTGTCGATCCACTGCAGGTGCACCGCGTAGCGGACCGGGTTGGCCAGCGCCCACATGCTCATGACCGTCTCGTTGACCGGTGACACGGCGAGCCGTACTCCCGCCACGTCGGCCAGGCTGAACCGCAACTCGGACACACGCCCCCCTGGAGCAGGATTCGGCCCAGCCTAAAAGACTCGACCGCAACGGTGGGGGCCCGCTTCACTCCCCGGACATGGGGACCAGAGAAACAATCCGCACCGTCGTTCGAGACGTCGTACCGCCGGCCGGGCTGACCCGCGCCCTGGCCGTGCAGGCAATGGTCTACGCCGTAGGAAGCGGCCTGTTCCACGCCGGCAGCGCCGTCTTCTTCACCCGGGCGCTCGGGCTCAGCGCCGCACAGGTCGGGTTGGGGCTGTCCATCGCGGCGGGGGTGTCGCTGCTGGGCACGGTGCCGCTGGGTGGGCTCACCGACCGGTACGGGCCGCAGCGGGTCTGGGTGGTGGGGCTGGTGCTCAACGCGGCGCTGTTCGCGACCTACCCGTTCGTGGGCGGCTTCGCGGGGTTCCTCGCCGTGGTGGTGGCGCTGGCCGCCGTGGACGCCGCTGTCGGCGTGGCCCGGCAGGTCTACTCGATCAACGCGCTCCCGCCAGCCGAACGGGTCACGGCGATGGCGTACCAGCGCTCGTCGCTGAACGTCGGCTTCGGGCTCGGCGCGGTGATCAGCGGCCTGGTGCTGACGGTGGACACCATCACGGCGTACCGGGGGATGGTGTGGTTCATCTCGTCCGTCTTCCTCGTGACTGCCCTCTTCGTTCGGCGACTGCCCCGGCTGCCGCAGGTGGCCCGACCCGCGCAGCCGACGAGTCGGCTCGCCGTACTCCGGGATCGGCCGTTCATGGCGGTGTCGGTGCTGTCCGGGCTGCTCACCGCGCACCAGACGCTCTACCTGACGGTCATGCCGCTGTGGATCCTGACGCACACCGACGCCCCGAAGACTGTGATTGCGGCTCTGGTGCTGCTCAACACGGTCCTGATCGTGCTGCTCCAGGTGCGTGTCAGCCGGGGCGCTGACACCGCGGCGGGCGCGGCCCGGGCCTCCCGTCGCGGTGGACTGCTGATCGCCCTGTTCTGCCTGGCCCTGCCAATTTCCGGCGTCACTCGGGGCGCGCTCACCGTCGTGGTGCTGGTGGCCGCCGCGTTGCTGCTGATCCTGGCCGAGTTGATCGAGTCGGCTGGCACCTGGGGGCTCACCGCCACACTGCCGCCGGCCGACCAGCGCGGCGCGTACGTGGGTGGGCTCGAACTCGGCGTGCAGGTGCAGTACCTGATCGCGCCGGCCGGACTGACAGCGCTCGGGGTGACCACCGGCGGGTGGGGTTGGTTACCGACGGCAGCGATCTTCGTGCTGGTCGCGCTGGCGATCGTGCCCGCGGTGGCCTGGGTCGGACGCACGCCGCGGTTGGGTGCCGAGGCCGCAGCGCCGGCCATGACTCCGGTCCCATAGTCCGGACCTGTCTTTCCACCCCCCGTTCCATCACGTAGGGTGACCTGGTCATGTGGCAGGCGCTGCTCCTCCTTAGCCGCCGCGACGAGGCCTGACCGGCCGGCACCTCGTCGCGGAGTCGCATCGCGCCGTCCAGCACATCCGAGTTTCTTCTCGGCACCGCCGCGCACCGTCGCCCGGCATCTCGCCGACACCTTCCGATCTGCTGACGCCACATGTTCCAGGGAGCACTCTGAGATGGCTCAACCTGTCACCGACGCCGAAACCGATCCGATCGCCCGGCAACGCCCGAGCCGGATGCCGTACCACCGCTACCAGCCGTACCGGGAGCAGTTCCGGGTCGAACTGCCGGACCGCACCTGGCCCACCCGCACCGTCGAGGCCGCCCCTCGCTGGTGCGCGGTGGATCTCCGCGACGGCAACCAGGCCCTGATCGACCCGATGTCGCCCGAGCGCAAGCGCCGGATGTTCCAGCTGCTGGTCCAGATGGGCTACAAGGAGATCGAGGTCGGCTTCCCGTCGGCCAGCCAGACCGACTTCGACTTCGTCCGGCAGCTCATCGAAGACGACATGATCCCGGACGACGTCACCATCCAGGTGCTCACGCAGTGCCGGGAGCACCTGATCGACAGGACGTTCGAGTCGCTGCGCGGCGCGAAGCGGGCCATCGTGCACTTCTACAACTCGACCTCCACCCTGCAACGGCGGGTGGTCTTCGGCCTGGACCGGGACGGCATCGCCGACATCGCCACCACCGGGGCGCGGCTCTGCCAGAAGTACGCCGAGATCCACACCCCGGACACGGAGATCTTCTACGAGTACTCGCCGGAGTCGTACACGGGCACCGAGCTGGAGTACGCGCTGGAGGTCTGCTCCCGGGTGATCGACGTGATCGACCCGACCCCGGATCGGCCGCTGATCATCAACCTGCCGGCCACCGTCGAGATGGCCACCCCCAACGTGTACGCCGACTCGATCGAGTGGATGCACCGGCACCTGCCGCGGCGCGACAGCGTGGTGCTGAGCCTGCACCCGCACAACGACAGGGGCACCGGCGTCGCCGCCGCCGAGCTGGGCATGCTCGCTGGCGCGGACCGCATCGAGGGCTGCCTGTTCGGCAACGGTGAGCGCACCGGCAACGTCGACCTGGTGACCCTGGGGCTCAACATCTTCTCCCAGGGCATCGACCCGATGATCGACTTCTCGAACATCGACGAGATCCGGCGAGCCGTCGAGTACTGCAACCAACTGCCGGTGCACGAGCGCCACCCGTACGCGGGCGACCTGGTCTACACCGCCTTCTCCGGTTCTCACCAGGACGCGATCAAGAAGGGCTTCGACGCCCTCGCCGCCGACGCGAAGGCGGCCGGCGTGCCGGTGGAGGAGCACACCTGGGCGGTGCCGTACCTGCCGATCGACCCGAAGGACCTGGGTCGCACCTACGAGGCGGTCATCCGGGTCAACTCGCAGTCCGGCAAGGGCGGCGTGGCGTACATCATGAAGAGCGAGCACCAACTGGACCTGCCGCGCCGGCTCCAGATCGAGTTCTCCGGGGTGGTGCAGCAGGTCACCGATCACGATGGCGGCGAGGTCGACCCGGCCGCCATGTGGGAGATCTTCGCGACGCACTACCTGCTCGACCACCAGCCCGACCCGGCGGTCCGGCTGAGCGGCTACACGATCAGCACGGTGGACGGGAAGGTCGAGATCGAGGCCCAGGTCGGTGTGGGCGGCGAGCAGCGGTCCCTCGCCGCGGTCGGCAACGGCCCGATCGACGCGTACGTGAACGCGCTCCAGTCGGTCGGGGCGGGCGTACGGGTGCTCGACTACCACGAGCACGCGCTCTCCTCCGGTGGTGACGCGCAGGCCGCCGCGTACGTGGAGTGTGAGGTGGACGGCAGGACGGTCTGGGGTGTCGGCACCGACGCCAACATCGTCACCGCGTCGATCAAGGCGGTCACCAGCGCCGTCAACCGCGCCCGCCGCTGACCTGGGCGCGACACCCCCGAAGTGGCTTCCTACTTCGGGGGTGTCGCGGCGGGCAGTGAATGGCAGGGCTGGGACGGCGGGGCTTTCCGGGGCGGTCGGTGGACCAGCACGAGGGCCAGCAGCGCGCCGGCCACGAGCAGCCCGGCACACCACTGCATCGCGCCCCGGAAGGCGTCGGTCAGCTCGGCCTTCTGCTCGTATCCGCCGCCGGAGAGCCCGACCAGCAGCGGCAGCGCCGCCACCGCGAGCAGGCCGCCGGCGCGGGACGCGGCATTGTTGAACCCGCTGGCCACCCCGGAGAACCGGTCCTGCACGGCGGCCAGCACCGACGCGGTCAGCGGTGCCACCACCAGGGTCAACCCGATGCCGAAGAGCAGCACCCCGGGCAGCACGTCCCGCCAGTACGACGCGCCCGGTCCGACGCCGCGCAGCAGCAGCAGGCCGACCGCGGCGACCACGGGTCCGATGGCCAGCGGCAGCCGTGGGCCGATCCGGGCGGACAGCGCACCGGCGCGCGCGGAGCCGACCAACAGCAGCAGTGTCATCGGCAGCAGCGCGATGCCGGTGCGGAAGGCCGACCAGCCGACCACGTTCTGCAGGTAGACGGCGAAGAAGAAGGTGAAACCGCCGAGCGCCGCGTACACGACGACTGTGAAGATGTTCAGCACCGAGAAGAGTCGGCTGCTGAACAGCCCGGTGGGCAGCATCGCGGCGTCGCCACGCCGCCGTTCCAGCAGGACGAAGGCCACTGCGGAGAGCACCCCGACCGCTGCCGCGATGAGCACCTCGGCGGAGTCGAACCCGCGGGCCGGCGCGTCGATCAGGGCGTAGGTGACGCCGGCGAGCGCGAGCGCTCCGAGCAGGGCTCCGGCGACGTCGAACCGCCGTCGGGTCCGATCCGGTCCCTCGGTGCGGGAGGCGCTCTCGTCCCGGCTCTCCGGCACCCAGCGCAGGGCGGCGAGCAGCACCAGCACGGCGATCGGCAGGTTGAGGAAGAAGATCCAGCGCCAGGAGAGCGCGTCGATCAGCCAGCCTCCGATGAACGGCCCGAGCGCGGTGGACACCCCGGACAGCCCGGCCCAGGCACCGATCGCCCGGCCCCGGTCGTCGGGATGGAAGCTCGCCTGGAGCACCGACAGCGACCCGGGCGTGAGCAGCGCGCCACCGGCGCCCTGGAGGAACCGGGCCGCGATCAGCATGCCGGTGTCCTGGGCCAGCCCGCAGAGCACTGAGGCGGCGGTGAACCAGACCACGCCGATGAGGAAGATGCGTCGCCGGCCGAAGCGGTCGCCCAGCGCGCCGCCGAGCAGCACGAACGCCGCCAGCATCAGCAGATAGCCGTTGATGGTCCACTGGAGATCGGCCACGTTCGCGCCGAGGTCCTGCCCGAGTTTCGGCAGCGCCACGTTGACGACTGTGCTGTCGAGGAAGACCATGCCAGAGGCGAGTACGGCGGCGAGCAGCGTGCCCCGGCCGGCGGTGGTGCCCATCCGGAGGGCAGTCGCCGGTACGGGTGCGCTCATCCCACCAATCTGCCTTGCATCATGTGGGAGACGCCACGAAACGCCGAAACCGTGCCCGGGTACTGTGCGCAATCGCCGGAAGCCCCCAAGCTGGAGAGGTGTCGTCTGTGCGTACCAGATCAGGACCGCGAGCGGCGGTGGCCGCGCTTACCGCGGCGCTGGCGCTCGGCGTGGCCGGTTGCGTCCCGCAGGATGAGCCGACCACACCGCCGTCGAGCGACGGCGGCGGCGGCAACGCCGCGGAGCAGTTGAGTCAGCTCACCGTCGCTACCGCCGGCTCGATGAAGGGCTACAGCCGGGAGCGTTTCCCGCACTGGCGGGACACCGGCAAGAACTGCGATGTCCGGGACAGCATCCTCCAGCGCGACGGCAAGGATGTGAAGCTCTCCGGCTGCAACGTGGTCGGTGGGCGCTGGGAGAGCGTGTACGACGGTCGTAGCTTCTCGGATCCCTCCGACGTGGACATCGACCACATGGTGCCGTTGGCCAACGCGTGGCGCTCGGGTGCCGACGAGTGGGACAACGCGAAGCGCGGTGATTTCGCCAACGACACCACCCGTCCGCAGCTTTTCGCGGTTTCCGCCTCGTCGAACCGGGCAAAGGGTGACCAGGACCCGTCCCAGTGGAAGCCGGCAAACCGGTCCTACTGGTGCAAATACGCTCAGGACTGGGTGACTGTCAAGCACTACTGGCGGCTGACCGTGACCACCGCCGAGAAGGCCGCCCTGACCGACATGTTGGAGGGCTGTTGAGTGGGGAGCTGTTCGTGACCGCCGCCGAGGAGAGCGGCCCGTCCGCCGCCGGGATGACCGCCGACGGCACCGCCGAGACCCCCGCCGCCGTGCCCGGTGCCGGCATGGTCGCGGATTCCGGCGGCGCGGCCGGCCCGCAGAACCGCAGCACCGACATCGTGCCCGGCCCCGGCGGCGTGATGACCGACGAGGTCGGCGTCGTCACCGGTGATCTGACGCTGCGCACCGAATACGCGGACGGCAAAGTCACACTGCGGGTGCAGTACAAGGACGCTGACGAGTGGTACACGGTGACCGGCACCTCGGTCACACTGGCCGATCCGGCTGGGCTGGACGCGGTGCACGGCGTCGCGGTGGGGCTGCTGAACCGCCCCGAGGGCTGACGGCCGCCGGCACCGCGTCCAGTCTCAGACGTACGAACCGGGCTCGGTGGGTGCGGAGACCACGCCTGGCGTGTCCCCCTCGCCCTCGGGCCGGACGACCTGCGCGCTGACCCCGTGCGGGCGCAGTTCGCCGCTGGCGATCTGCTCGGCGAAGTGGCAGGCCACCCGGCTGGCACCGATGTTCCGCAGCACCGGTCGCTCGTCGGCGCAGCGGGTGGGCTGCGCCCACGGGCAGCGGGTGTGGAAGCGGCAGCCGGACGGCGGGTTCGCCGGCGACGGCAGGTCACCCGCGAGCAGGATCCGCTCCCGGCGGTCCTCCACGTCCGGGTCCGGCACCGGTACCGCCGACATCAACGCCCGGGTGTACGGGTGCAGCGGCTCGGTGTAGAGCCTGTCGCTCGGCGCCTCCTCGACAAGCGCTCCCAGGTACATCACGCCGACAGTGTCGGAGATGTGCCGGACCACAGCGAGGTCGTGCGCGATCACCAGGTAGGTCAGCCCCAGGCTGTCCTGGAGTTCGTCCAGCAGGTTGACCACCTGGGCCTGGATCGACACGTCGAGCGCCGAGACCGGCTCGTCGGCGACGATCAGCTCCGGCCCGAGCACCAGCGCGCGGGCGATACCGATGCGCTGCCGCTGCCCGCCGGAGAACTCGTGCGGGTAGCGGGACAGCGCCCAGCGCGGCAGCCCCACCGCGTCCAGGGTCTCGCCGATGATCCGTCGACGGTCGGTGCGGTCGGCGCCGATGCCGTGCGTCTGCAGGCCCTCGGTCAGGATCGACTCGACGTTCTGCCGGGGGTCCAGGCTGGACATCGGATCCTGGAAGATCATCTGCATCCGGCGACGCATGCTGCGCAGCTTGCCGGACGGCAGCGTGGTCAGCTCGACGCCGTCGAAGCTGACCTCACCGGCGGTCGGCGGGGTGAGCTGGAGCAGCGCCCGACCCAACGTGGACTTGCCGCAGCCGGACTCACCCACCAGGCCGTACGTCTTGCCGCGCGCGATGCTCAGGTCGACCCCGTCGACGGCCTTCACCTGGCCGACCACCCGGTCGAAGAGCACCCCCCGTTTGATCGGGAAGTGCACCTTCAGGTCGCGCACCTCGACGAGGATGTCGTTCTCGGTTCGCTCGCTCACGCTGATTCCTCCTCGCGCGGGGCGGGCACCATGCCCGGCAGCGGCTCCGGGTTGACGCACCGGTAGCTCCGTCCGTCGTGCGCGTGCACCAGCTCCGGCGGCTCACCCACGCACTCGTCGGTCCGTCGGGCGCAGCGCGGGGCGAAGGCGCAACCGTCCGGCCAGGGCAGCAGGTCGCGGACCGAACCGGGAATCGGGTTGAGCTTCTCGCCCCGCCCGGCGTCCAGGCGCGGCACCGAACCGAGCAGACCCACCGTGTACGGGTGACGCGGCTGGCGGAACAGCGGACGGCGGCGGGCCGTCTCCACCACCCGGCCGCCGTAGAGCACGTTGACGGTGTCGCACATGCCGGCCACCACGCCCAGATCGTGCGTGATCATCAGCAGTGCGGTGCCGGAGTCCCGGACCAGTTCCTTGAGCAGCTCCAGGATCTGCGCCTGGATGGTGACGTCCAACGCGGTGGTCGGCTCGTCGGCGATCAGCAGCCGAGGCTGGCAGGCCACCGCCATCGCGATGAGCGCACGCTGGCGCATCCCACCGGAGAGCTGGTGCGGGTACTCCTTGAGCCGCCGCTTCGGGTCGGGGATGCCGACCCGGTCCAGCAGCGCCGCCGCTTCCTTCGCCGCGGTCTCGCCCTTCATCCCCCGGTGTCGGGTGAGCACCTCGGTCACCTGCAACCCGATCGGGATCACCGGGTTCAGCGAGGAGAGCGGGTCCTGGAAGATCATCGCGATGTCCCGACCCCGGATGTCCCGCCGCGACCGGTCGTCGAGCTGGAGCAGGTCGGTGCCGTCGAAGACGGCCTTGCCGCCAACCGAAAGGCCGGGCTGCTTGGGCAGCAGGCCCATGATCGCGAGCGAGGTGACGCTCTTGCCGCAGCCGGACTCGCCGACCAGGCCGACCACCTCACCGGCGTCGACCGAGAAGGACACCCCGTCGACAGCGTGCACGGCCCGCTGACCGCGGCGGGCGAACGTGACGGAGAGATCTTCAACTTCGAGCAGTGCCATGCCGTACCGGCCTTTCGTTCGCGACTGCGGGGCTCGCAAGCTCACTCCTCGCGCTCACGGCACTACTTCCGCAGCTTCGGGTCGAGGGCCTCACGCATCGCCTCACCCAGCAGGGTGAAGCCGAGCGCGGTGATGATGATCGCGACGGCGGGGTAGATCGCCAGCGACGGCCGGATGCCGAGGTACTGCTGCGCGTCGGCGAGCATGACCCCCCATTCCGGTACGGCGGTGTCCGGGTTGCCGAGGCCGAGGAAGGAGAGCGCTGCGGCCTCGATGATCGCGGTGGCCAGGGTCAGCGTGGCCTGCACGATCACCGGGGCGAGCGAGTTCGGCACCACGTGGGTCAACGCGATCTTCGACTTCTTGACGCCGAGCGACGTCGCCGCCAGCACGTAGTCGCTGTTGGCCTGGGAGATCATCGAGCCGCGCAGCAGCCGGGCGAAGACCGGCACCGAGACCACGCCGACCGCGATCATCACAGTGGTCAGGCTGGCCCCGAGCAGGGCGGCGATGCTCACCGCCAGCAGCAGGCTCGGCATCGCCAGCAGCATGTCGATGAACCGCATCAGGGTGGTGTCGATCCACCGCCCCCACCGGCCACCGAGGCCGGCCGCCGCGCCGGAGACGCCACCGATCAGCGCGCCGATCGCCAGACCGATCAGGGTGGAGACCACGCCGACCAGCAGGGTCTGGCGGGCACCAACGATCATCCGGCTGAACTCGTCGCGGCCCTGGTGGTCGTAACCGAACCAGTGATCACCGGTCGGGCCGGGGATGACACCCGGCTTGATCAGCCCCTCCCGGATGCCGATCGTGTCCGTCGCCGCGTAGGGCACGAGGAACGGGCCGACCACCGCTACCAGCACGAAGAGCGCCAGGATGATCGCGCCGACGATCGCGGCGGGGTTGCCGCGCAGCCGGCGGAACGCCTCCTGCCAGAGGCTGACGCCCCGCTCGTCGTCGCGGGCGGCCAGTTCGGAGAGCCGGTCGATCTTTTCACGCTTCTTGCCTGGGCTGAGTGTCATCGCACCCTCACCCTCGGGTCGATGAAGCTGTAGGAGAGATCGACCAGGAGGTTCACCAGCACGTACACCACCGCGATGATCAGGATGAAGCCCATCAGCACCGGATAGTCGCGTTGGCCGATGGCCTCGGCGACGAACGCTCCGATGCCGCTGAAGGCGAAGACGGTCTCGGTCAGCACCGCGCCGGAGAGCAGGCCGCCCGCGAGCAGACCGATCGAGGTGGCGACCGGCAGCATGGCATTGCGCAGGACGTGCCGGCGACGAACCGTCTGCTCGGTCAGGCCCTTCGCCTCGGCGGTCCGTACGAAGTCCTCGTTCAGCACCTCCAGCACGCTCGCCCGGGTGATCCGGACGATGATCGCCAGCGGGATGCTGGCCAACGCGATGCTGGGCAACACCAGATGCCAGAGGGCGTCGGCGGCGGCGTCCCACTCACGGGTCATCAACCCGTCCAGGACGAAGAAGTTGGTGACCCGGGTCGCCCCGAGAGTCGGGTCCTGCCGGCCGCTGGACGGGAACCAGTGCAGGTTCTCCGAGAAGATCGCTTTGAGCACGTAGCCCAGGAAGAAGACCGGGATGCAGATGCCGATCAGCGAGCCACCCACCGACGCGTGGTCAAGGAAACGGCCGCGACGACGGGCGGCCAGGTAACCCAGCGGGATACCGACGCCGATCGCGATGATCATCGCGGTGATGGTCAGCTCGACGGTCCCGGGGAAGCGCTCGATGAACTCAGTGGTGACCGCCCGCTTGGTGGAGGTCGAGGTGCCCAGGTCGAGCTTGATCATCCGCCGTACGAAACGGCCGTACTGCACCAGGATGGGCTCGTCGAGCCCCATGTTGCGGCGGATGGCGGCCCGCATCTCAGGGGTGCCGCGCTCGCCGAGGATGGCGGTCTCGGGGCCGCCGGGGAGACGGCGGAGCCAGATGAAGAGCAGGAGGGAGAGCCCGAACAGCGTGGGTATCAGCTGAAGCAGGCGCCTGACGATGAACCGGAACACGGCGGCCTCGAAGGGGTGCGGAGGGTTGCGGGCGGGCGCTGTGCGACAGCGCCCGCCCGCGTTCCTTGCTGCGTCAGATCAGGACTTACTTGAACTCGGCGGTCGCGTACCGCTCGTCGGTGAGCGGGCTCGCCTTGACGCCGGTCACGTCCTTGCCGAACACGATCGCCGGCGGCGAGTGCGAGATCGGCACACCGGGCAGGAAGTCCATCACGGACTTGTTCAGGGCCTTGTACTTCTCGGTCCGGGCCGCGATGTCGGCGGTGCCGTCCGCGTCCTTGAACTGGTCGAACAGGGCCTTGTTGTTGAAGCCCCACTCGTCCTTCGGCCGGTCGAAGAAGGTGCCGATGAAGTTGTAGGCGTCACCGTAGTCACCGGTCCAGCCCAGGAAGTGGATGTCGTGCTTGCTACCCGAGGTGGTGGCGTTCAGGTAGTCCGGGCTCCACTTCAGCGGGATCGCCTCGACGGTGATGCCAACGGCCTTCAGGTCCGCCGAGAGCAACTCGAAGATGTCCTTCGGGTTCGGCATGTACGGCCGGGTGACCTCGGTCGGGTAGTGGAACCTCAGCGTCAGGTTCGACGCGCCGGCCTCGGCCAGCAGCGCCTTCGCCTTGGCCGGGTCGTAGGTGTACTTCGTGACGTCACCGTTCCAGCCCTCGACGGTGTCCGGCATGAAGTTGTCGGCGACCTTGGCACCCGGCGGCAGCTTGGAGGTGACCAGCTGCTGACGGTTCAGGGCGTACGCGATGGCCTGCCGGACGCGGAGGTCGGCGAGCTTCGGGTTGCCCTTCTGGTTGATCGCCAGGTAGAGCACGTTGAACGCCGGGCGCGTGAGCATGTTGAAGCCCTCGCTCTTCAGCGGCTCGACGTCGGCCGGGCCCACCAGGTCGTAGCCCTGGATGTCGCCGGAGCGCAGCGCCTGCTTGCGGGCGTTCTCGTCCGAGATCGTCTTGAAGATGACGGTCTTCAGCTTGGCCTTGGTGCCCCAGTAGTCCTGGTTGCGCTCCAGGGTCAGCGTCTTGTTCGCGACGTCCCAGGTCTTGAACTTGAACGGGCCGGTGCCGGTCGGGTGCTCCGTCGCGTACGCCGGGTACTTGATGTCCTCGGCGGTGCCCGCGACGTTGCTCGCGTCGAACTCCTGCAGCGCCTTCGGGCTGTGGATGCCGAACGAGGGCAGCATCAGCGCGGCCGGGACCTTGCTGGAGACCCGGGTGAAGGACAGGTCCACAGTGGTGGCGTCCTTGGCGGTGCAGGACTTGAAGAGGCTCGGCGGGAGATCCGCGTTCTCGTTCTTGGCGAAGCCGCCCATGACGTCCTGCCAGTACGCGGTCACGTCCGGGCTCTGCATGAGGCCCTTGGCGTTGTACCAGCGGTTGAAGTTGACGCAGACGGCCTCGGCGTTGAAGTCGGTGCCGTCGTGGAACTTCACGCCCGAGCGGAGCTTGAAGGTCCAGGTGGTGCCGGCGGCGTCCGGGGTCCAGGACTCGGCCAGGCCGGGGGTGACCTTCGTGCCACCCTCCTCCGGACGGACCAGGGTCTCGAAGACCTGACGCGCCACGCGCAGCGACTCACCGTCGCTGGCGAAGCTCGGGTCGAGCACCTTCGGGTCTCCGGCGACGCCGAAGACGAGGGTGTCCTTCTTGCTACCGCCTGATTTGTCGTCGCGGTTGCTCTCGGCGCAGCCTGCTACCGCGAGGGCCGCGACCGCGATGGCCGCGATCGCGACCTTCGGCCTGGGTGCACGCATGTGTGCTTCACCTCGTCCTTGGGGGTACGGACAACGTGGTGACAGGGGTCACCGATGGCGGTGACCATAGCTCCCGATGCGTCCACCCGGAAACCGCTGAGTGGACGGTTGGTATCGGATCGTGCCTCAACCGCCGTTTGACATTCGATTCGTAGGTAAACAGCGGCAAAAACCGATCAATCAGTGCCCGCGATGCCAAACTGTTACGTCGAACAGCCCCGATGAGGGCACAGGTGTCAGATCATTTCCGGGCAGAGACGCAGCGGTGGCCGGCACCCACACAGGGTGCCGGCCACCGGCAGTACGTCAGGGAATCAGACCGCGCGACGCCCCTCGAAGGCCCGACCGAGAGTGATCTCGTCGGCGTACTCCAGATCGCCGCCGACCGGCAACCCACTGGCCAGCCGGGTCACCGAGATGCCCATCGGCTTCACCATCAACGCCAGGTAGGTGGCGGTCGCCTCGCCCTCGGTGTTCGGGTCCGTGGCCAGGATCAGCTCCCGCACCCCGCCGCCACCGAGCCGGATCATCAGCTCCCGGATGCGCAGATTGTCCGGGCCGATCCCCTCCAGCGGATTGATCGCGCCACCCAGCACGTGGTAGCGACCGCGGAACTCACCAGTCCGCTCGATGGCCACCACGTCCTTGGGCTCCTCCACCACGCACAGCACCTCGTCGGTGCGACGCTGGTCGCGGCAGATCCGGCACTGCTCGGACTCGGCCACGTTGTAGCAGGTCGTGCAGAACCGCACCAGCTCCTTGACCTTGCGCAGCGCGCCGGCCAGCCGGTTGACGTCGGCCGGATCCGCCGAGAGGACGTGGAACGCGATCCGCTGAGCGCTCTTCGGACCCACGCCCGGCAGCCGACCCAACTCGTCGATCAGATCCTGGATGGCACCTTCGTACATCTGCCGGCTCAGAAACCGGGCAGGCCGAGGCCGCCCATGCCGCCGGCGACCGGACCCATCTTGCGCTCGGTCAGCTCCCGGGCCGCCTCGGCGGCGTTGTGCACGGCCGCGACGACCAGATCCTCAAGCGTCTCCACGTCATCCGGGTCGACGGCCTTCGGGTCGATCTTGATGGCCTTGAGCTCACCGGAGCCGGAGACGGTCGCGGTGACCAACCCGCCGCCGGCGGTGCCGGTCAGCTCGGCCTCGGCCAGCTCGGCCTGGGCGGCGGCGATCTGCTGCTGCATCTTCTGCGCCTGCTTCAGCATCTGCTGCATGTTCGGCTGTCCACCTGGGCGCACGGGATGGCTCCTTCTCGCACTCGTCTGCTCGACCGCCGCTCAGCCTATCCGCTGGGACCGACCTCGCCCCGCCCGGTGCGTCCGCCCACGCCGAGCCTTCGGGTACGGCTACCCCTACCCCGAATCGGCCATCTGCTGGTAGTGCACCCACAGCCGTCGCACTGGTCTGCTCATGGCATGAACCTCAACCGCACCGGCCGGGTCGGCGCACTGTGCTGGCTCGCGGCCGCGCCCATCTTCCTCGTCGCCAGCCTGATCACCGGGCTGCGGTGGCGCGAACCGGCCTACAGCTGGGCCACCCACAACATCAGCGATCTCGGCAACGCCCACTGCGGCATCTGGGACACCACCCGCCCCCGCTACGTCTGCTCACCGTGGCACCCGCTGATGAACACCGCGACACTGGCCACCGCCGTCCTGCTCGCCGGCGGACTCCTGCTGACCTGGCGGGTTCTCGGTCACGGCCCGGTGGTACGGACGGCCCAGACACTCCTGCTGCTGGCCACCGGCGGATACGCCCTCGCGGCCCTCTACCCGGCCGACATCGACGAGAATCTGCACGTCCTCGGCGCAGTCCTGATCATGGGCATGGGCAACGTCGGTTTGCTCCTCGCCGGCTTCGCACCACGCAGCACGACGCTCGGCCGATGGCGACGACTCACCGTCACCGCCGGGCTCGTCGCGCTGGCCGGAACGACGCTGTTCGCCGCCCAACAGAGCCTGGGGATCGGGGTGGGCGGCATGGAACGGGTAGCCGTCCTACCCTTCCCCCTCTGGGCCTGCGCCCTGGGCGTCCTGCTGGCCGAAACCCCTCCCCTACGCGATCTTGCACTTCCTGCATCGACATAAGGGGGCATTCCACGCAAGACGACGACCGAAACTGCAAGATCGCCGGGGCCGGGGCCGGGCGCTAGCGGGCGTCCACTTCGTTGATCTTCTCTGCGCCGAAGGTTTCCCTGAGCAGCCGTACCGCCTGCTCCTCGCTGGACTCCCGCGCGGTCTTCTCGTCGATGATCTCGTCCAACGGCTCGTCGCCCGGGTCGAACCCCTCAAAGGCCGGGGCCGGTGCCGCGCCGCCGGATCGACCGGCCCGCGCAGGGCCGTCGAAGTCCGGGTCGTAGGGCGGCTCGCCCGCCCACTCGGCGTCCGCGACGGGCCGGGCTGCCGCTCCGGTACGCGCACCGCGCCCCGCCGCCGCCGCGCGAGCCGCGGCGATGGCGCTGCTCACCGGTGCGCCACCGGCTGCCGCCGGCTGCCGGGCCGCCGGTGTCGGGTTACCCCGCCCGCCCGGCTTACCGCCACCGGCCACTGACCCCGGACCGCCCGAACCGCCTGGCCCGGTGCCGTTGGTGCCGCTGCCGTTCCCGGTGGCGCCGTTCCCGGTGCTGCCGTTCCCGGTGCTGCCGCTGCCGGTGCTGCCGTTCGCGCCGCTCGACGCCGGTGCGGAGTGGGGGCCCGACTCGTTTCCGGCCGACGCGCCGCCAGGTCGGGCGGCCTCCGGCCAGTCCTCGTCATCAGTAGCCTCGGCGGCGAGGGCCCTGCCGCCGGGCCGGGCCGCCTCCGGCCAGTCGTCGTCGGATGCCGGGGCGGACGGCGCTGTGCCCTGCCCACCAGCACCGTGACCAGTCGAACCCCCACCGACTCCCCCACGCGAAGCCGAGCCGGCAGCGGCGGTCGGGGTCGCCGCGGTCGGCGAGGCGGTCATCGGACCGGCGGCGGTCGGGGCGTCGGGGCCCACAGTCCCCCGCCCGGCGGCGCTCGCACTCGGCGCGGCGTTCGAGCCTGACGTGGCGTTCGAACCAGGCGCACCGTTCGAGCCAGGCGCACCGTTCGAGCCAGGCGCGGCGTTCGAGCCAGGCGCGGCGTTCGAGCTTGGCGGGGCTGGCGGCGCGCTCGTCGGGTCGGCGGCAGTCGGGGTCGCTGCGGACGGCGTGGCTGGCGGGGCGGCGGGTCGAGGCGGTGCGGTCTGCTGCGTGCGCGGTGCGCTGGGCAGCGACACGCCACCGCGCTCGCCGGCCACCTCGCACCGGATCTGCCAGCGCCCGCCCAACTCCTCGTAGAGCGCGTCGGTGAGCACCGCCGCGTGGTCGGCCATCATCTTGGCCAGCACTGTGGACTTCACAGTCAGCACCAGCATGTCGCCGTCGAGTTCGCGGACGACCGCGTCGCGCATCAGGGCGGCGATCCGCTTGTTGGTCCGGTTGACCTTGCCGACCACGTCGGGCCAGACGCGGCGGACCGCTACCGCGTCCAGCGCGGCGGCCGGCGCGCCCGGTCGGGGCGGCGCGGGCGTGGCCGGGTCGGGAAGCACCGCCGACGGTGGCACCACGCGACGCGGGGTCGACCCGGCGGGCGAGACGGGTACGGCCTGGTCAGCGGTTGTCGACCCGGTCGACGCGCCGGGGGAGGCCGGGATCGGCGAGTCGGCCGCCGAGACGTACGAGGCCGGCGCACCGGAGGTCGGAGCGGGCGGGGTCGGTGCCTCGGTGACCGGAGCAGCCGGGGCGGGAGCACTCTGGGCCGGTGACGCCGCCGGGCCGACCTCCCACGGCGGTGCGGAGGTAGGGGCGTTCGCGGGTGCCGGGGTGGCGGCAGCCGGGACCGGGGTGGCGGCAGCCGGGACCGGGGTGGCTGGCTGTGGGCGTACCCCTGGGTGGTTGGTTGGCGCGGAGCCGGCGGCGGCCGACGGCGCTTCGGTGCCGCCCACTGTGAGCCGGCGTTCCATTCGCTCCAGGCGTTGGAGCAGGCCGCCGGTGGAGTCGTCCGCGCCGGGCAGCAGCATCCGGGCGCAGATCAGCTCCAGCAGCAGACGGGGCGCTGTGGTGCCGCGCATCTCGACCAGGCCGTTGTGCACGATGTCGGCGCAGCGGGACAGCGTGGCCGAGCCGAGCTGTGAAGCCTGGGCTGCCATCCGCTCGATCTGGTCGGCCGGGCCGTCGATCAGGCCCTTCGCGGCGGCGTCCGGCACCTGCTGGATGACGATCAGGTCGCGCAGCCGTTCGAGCAGGTCGGAGGCGAACCGGCGCATGTCGTGCCCGGCCTCGGCGACCCTGTCGACGGTGGCGTACGCGGCTGCGCCGTCACCGGCGGCCAACGCGTCGCACATCTCGTCGATCAGCGCCGAGTCGGTGACCCCGAGCAACGCGACGGCCCGGGCGTAGCTGACCCCCTCGGCGCCTGCGCCGGCGATGAGCTGGTCGAGCACTGAGAGGCTGTCCCGCATGCTGCCGCCACCGGCGCGGACCACCAGCGGAAAGACCGCCGGCTCGACGGCGACGCCCTCGGCCTGGGTGAGCTGCTCCAGGTACGGGCGGACCACCTTCGGCGGAAACAGCCGGAACGGGTAGTGGTGGGTCCGCGACCGGATCGTGCCGAGGACCTTCTCCGGCTCGGTGGTGGCGAAGATGAACTTGACGTACTCCGGGGGCTCCTCGACCAGCTTGAGCAGGGCGTTGAAGCCCTGGGTCGAGACCATGTGCGCCTCGTCGATGATGTAGATCTTGAAGCGGCTGCTGGCCGGCGCGAAGAAGGCGCGCTCGCGCAGCTCGCGGGCGTCGTCGACACCGCCGTGGCTGGCCGCGTCGATCTCGATCACGTCGATCGAACCAGCGCCGTCGGCGGCCAGCGAGCGGCAGGAGTCACACTTGCCGCACGGCTCGGGAGTGGGGCCCTGCTCACAGTTGAGCGAGCGGGCCATGATCCGGGCGCTGGTGGTCTTGCCGCAGCCACGGGGGCCGGAGAAGAGGTAGGCGTGGTTGAGTCGTCCGCTGCGCAGCGCCTGCGACAGCGGTTCGGTCACGTGCTCCTGGCCGATGACCTCAGCGAAGGTACGCGGCCGGTACTTGCGGTAGAGCGCCAGCGTCACTCGTCCCGCCTCCTCTCGACCGAGCCATTCTGCGCCGGTCGGGCGCGGGTGACCACCCACCACCCCGGGCGCCGCGGATGCCGTGCTTGATCCACCGGGCCGCCAGGGCTTGATCGACTCGGCTTCCTGGAAACCGCTGTGTCCGCATGGCCGGGACACCGCGACATCACGGATGCCGAGTGGATCAACCGGCCCACAGACAAAAAGGCCTCCCGTGCACCCGGCAGAGCTCGCTTATCCTTGCTGCCTTCCGGCCCTGGGGAGGTTCACGAGATACCGCCGCACGGGAGGTGACGCCCAGCCTACCCGACCGCCCGTCGATCTTCAGGGGGTGGTGGGGTGGCCCGGCCGACACGGGCCTGTATCCTGGCTCGCGGAGGATTCGCCTAGAGGCCTAGGGCGCACGCTTGGAAAGCGTGTTGGGTTTACACCCTCACGAGTTCGAATCTCGTATCCTCCGCTCGCCTGAGCTGCACGAACGACAGGGCCGGCCCCACGGGGACCGGCCCTGAGTCGTCTGTGCTTGGCAGCCGTTGCATCCGGCGCCGCCCAGCGTGCACCACCGCAGGTTGGCGACCTCCAGGTTGGCGTCCCGTTCGCGGATCTCGTGACCTCGGGGTTCAAGGTTTGTCGAAGGTCTGGACAAGCCGGCATCGCAATGATCAAGCCAATCGGCACCGACCGAAGGGCCGGAGCGAGCGATGCAGAGGAGTGCGACGGACATGACACGAGCCCTTGCCAGGCGGGTACTACTGCCGCTGACGGTGGCGCTGACCGCGATCCTGGCCACCACAAACCCGGCGGCTGCCGCTGGCAACGACGACTACACGGTCTACACCGGCCAGTCGGGCGGCGCAGTCGACTTCATCGACTACGGCCCCGGCGCGGCCGGCGGCGGTAACAACGACGACTATCTGGTCATCCGCGACATCGCCGCCGATGGCCACGGGGTGCAGGTCTGGGCGTGGCTGCACGGGAAGTACCTCGGCACGAAGTACAACGGCAACGGCGCGTGGACTTCGGTCATCTACGACCCGTACACGATCTTCCCGAACAACGTCGCGAAGAACGAGGTCATCGGGCTCAAGATCTGCCTGGTCGACGGGATGGACAACCTGATCCAGCCGAGCTGTTCGAGTCTTGAATGGCCCAGCATCGACGGCTGACCGGACGAACAGGGCCGCGGGTCGGCGCCCTTCGGAGGTCCGTGGGTACTCCGAATGGCGCCGGCTCTCCCACCGGTCAGCGACACCGCGTTCAGGCGGCCGTCAGCCGCCGACCCACCGCAGGCCGACAGAGACCTGCATGCCGGTCTGAATCGTCTGGGCGGCGGCGTCAGCCCACCACCTGGACGTGCTCCGCGCCCTGCGCTGAGAACCACGCCTCCAGTTCAGCGCCGCCGAGGGACCGGGTCGCTTCCTCATCGACGAGGACCGGGCCGACGACGGCGCCCTTCGCGCCCTCGAACTGACAGCCGAACATCCTCGTGCCGGTCAGCACCGTCGGCATGCTCGTGCCGCCGAGCGTGCACCAGCGCAGGCTGGCCAGCTCAAGGTTGGCGTCGCGCAGATCGGTCTTGTAGAGCGTGGCGGAGTTGAGAATGGCGTGGCGGAGATCCGCCCCTTTGAGAACGGCATCGTCGAGCTGCGCCGCGAACAGCCGAGCCGAACAGAAGACCGCCCTACCGGCCGAGCAACCCGCCATTTCCGCCTTGGCCAGGTCGGCGCGGGAGAAATCCGCGCCCTGCACGTCGGCGTTGGTCAGGTTGGCGTCGCCGAGGTTGGCCTCCTCGAATCGGACACCGGCCAGGTGGGAATTGGCGAGATAAGCGCCGGCCAGATCGAGCCGGCTGAGGTCCGCCCCGCGAAAATCAAGATGATCCCCGGAGAGGTACGCCGTGGCCGAAGCGTCGGCGAACCATTCCTGGAGCGCTTTCCGCGCGTCCGGGCTGTCCGGCCAGCGGATCACGTCGTCACCGGCCCGCTTGTACCTGCTCATGTGCCGAACACCACCTTGCCGCCTCACTCCGACCTCGGCCTCGATCCGGAACTTAGCGTGCGCGGGCGAGGTCAGGCGCGGGCGCGGGCCCAGGAGAGGAAGCGGTCGGTCAGCCGGGCCGGGTCGACGTCGACGAGGTGTTCACCGGCCTCTGCCTGCAGCGTCGCCAGGTAGACGGTCAACGCGAGCCGGTCGTGCCGGTACTCGCCCAGCAGCCGCAGCTTCGCCGCCGAGCAGGGCCAGGCGATGCCGCACGCGGCGCAGCGCCAGGTCGGTCGGGTCGGCAGGTGGTTGCGGTGGCGGCGGCGGGGCATGCGCGGATCTCCTTCGCGGTGGACGGAGGCCGCCCCGCCTCCCCGTCGGAGCGGCCTCCGGACTGACGCAGACCGCCGGGCTCCTGCACCTCCACCGGCCACGCCGTCTTCTATCGACCACCTTTGGGTGAGTTACCAGGCAGGTACACCGCGTAGCGATATGGTGCCCGGATATTTAGGACATCCGATGGAGGGGCCGTGAACGATGCGCTAAGGATGGCGCTCAGCGACACCGGGCACACCACCGAATCCCTCGCCGAGACCGTCGGCGTCGACCCGAAGACCGTGGGGCGCTGGTTGACCGAGGACCGCATCCCGCATCCACGCCACCGGCTGGCGGCAGCGGAGGCTCTACACAAGGACGTGTCGGACATCTGGCCGGACACTTCAAGACGTCGTGATCCCATTTGGTTTCGTCCGTGGCAGGAGATCGAGCGCGAGGCGGTGTCGCTTCGGTCGTACGAATCGACAGTTCTGCCGGGGTTGCTCCAGACCGAGGCGTACGCCCGCGCGGTGCTGGGCGGCGCGGGCCTGATCCCCCGCGGTGAGATCGAGCGGCACCTCGCGGTCCGGCTCGGCCGGCAGGGCATCCTCAAGCGGGACGACCCTCCGCAGTTCACGGCGGTCGTCGACGAGGCGGTCATCCGCCGTCCGGTGGGCGGCCGGTCGACGATGCGGGAGCAACTGCTGGCCGTGGCGGCGGCGTGCGTCGAGCCGCACATCCGGGTGCACGTCGTGCCCAGCACTGTCGGCGCCTACGCCGGCCTCAACGGACCCTTCGTGATCGCGCACAGCCACGACCACCGGGTCGCCGGCTACCTCGACAACCAACTCCAGGGACAAGTGGCTAGCGACCCCGAGGACATCGCGGCCATGATGGCGGCATGGGAGAACGTGCGCGGCGAGGCGTTGTCCCACTGGCAGTCGGTCGAACTCATCCAGGAAGTGGCGGAGTCATGGAGCTGAACGGCGCCCGGTGGCGCAAGAGCAGCCGCAGCAGCGGCAACGGCGGCAACTGCGTCGAGGTCGCCGACAACCTGCCCGGCGTCATCGGCGTACGGGATTCAAAGGACCCGACCGGCCCGGCGCTCGCCTTCGCGCCCACGGCCTGGCGCGCGTTCGTCAGCCAGCTCACCCGACGCACCTGACCTGCGCCCCGTCACACGCCCATTAGGGCAGGGTCAGGAGCCGTCACGGAGATCACCCAGACGCTCTGCCCGGAACGTGATCTCGTCGAACGTCACGCTGCACCCCTCACCGGTCGGGGACTGGCCCGCGAAGCCGATCCGGTCGCGAGACGTGTCGGGGTCGAGGAGGAAGACGCGGATCAGCTGCCAGGTCTCACCGTCGACCGAGGCGTGGTACGCGTAGACCCCGTCGACCCGGGAGACCCGCAGCCACACCGACCGGTCGGGTACGACGAAGGCGTTCGCGTCGTCGGCGACACCTCGGCAGATGACCGACACGATCATCGGGTCTCCCGCCGGGGAGAACTCGAAGCACAGCTTGGCCCAGCGCCGCTCGTCGAGCCACAGCAGGAGCACACCGGCATCGAAGGTGGCGGCGAAGCCCACTGTGACCCGGGCGCTGAACTGGAAGTCCCCCGTCGGCAGGTCCCCGAGCAGCGTCGCCGCGTTGAGCGTCGACTCGGCGCTGACGGTGGTGGTCTCAGCCGCGTCGGCGGAGCCGGTGCTGGGGTCGATGAAGATGTCAGTGTGCGGCTGCGCCTCGACCGCCACGGTGCCGGCCGCCTCGTCGACCCGCCACAGTTCGGCGGACGAGGGCACGAGCGGGAACGGCACACCGGAGACGCTCAGTTGATTGGCCATGGCCAGGACCGTACAACCGTCGCAGTGCTCGCCGATGCCCACTCATCGAGCGGGGCCCGGCACGTCCACCCTCGGGCCGGTACCGTCCCAGGAACCAACGACGGGGAACCCGTCGTACACATGTTCTATCCACAGGCTGTGGACGGCGGAGGGATCGATGGCTTACCAGCTCAGCGCGGTGGTCGCGGACGTTGAGCTGCTCCGCGAGCAGACCGCCGGGCTGGATCACGCCGTCCTCGGCGAGCTGCGCCAGGACTTCGCGTTGCTCCCGGTCACCCCACAGTTGGTGATCGAGCTGACCGGGTCGTTGCCGGATTTCGCCACCGACGACCGCAGCGCCGCGCACCCGTTCGGCCTGGTGTTGTCGACGGCACTGGTCGAGGTGCTGACCCGGTGGTCACAGTCGGGGCCGGTGGCCTACGTGGAGGCGGAGTTCGGTGGTGGCGTCGGCTACCAGTCGGCAGTGGTGTGGTTGGGCGGGGTGCTGTCCTGGGGCCCGCGCTTTGACGACGAGTTGAGCGCGCCGCGCGAGCAGTGGCCGATCAACTGTGCGCTGAGTCAGCTCGGCGTGGAGCCCGGCACCTGGATCGACAGGTTCGCCGAACTGGGGTTGCACCTGGAGCGGAGCACCGAGGGTTGGCTGGCGCACGGCCGACGTCGACTCAGCGCCGACTACTGGGATGAGCTTGTCGAACAGTGGGAAAACCAGTAATCCGGCGATCGGCAGCAACCTGAACGCTCCCGTTCCGTTGGGGACTGGGGGATTCCATGAAATTGCGACAATTTACTTTTATCGCCACGCTGTTGACGGCTGCCTCGATCGCGGGCAGCGGCGTACCGCCAACCGGGTCGATTCCGAACGGCCGACCCGCCGGCAACGTGGAGATCATCGACCTGAACGGCCTGCGCAACATCGAGTTCGGAGCCACCGAGGACGAGTTGACCCGACGCGGCATCCTGCGTACCAGCCTGGACGCCTGCGGGCCGATGCTCGCCGGCCACGACACGGTCAGCCCGGTCTTCATGGAGGACAAACTCGTGCTGCTCTGGGTCGGCGACCCGATGCGGACACCGGAGGGCATAACGGCGGGCTCGCCCGTTGACGAGGTCTGGGACCGCTACCCGGAGGTCAGCCGGCTGCGCGCTCCACAGGGGACACACCGGCTCGACGGGTTGCTCGCCCGCAGCGGCGACCGCGCGTACCTGTTCCTGCACGACGGGCGCACTGTCCGAAAAACCATCGCCGGGTACGCGGACTGGGCCCGCCGCCTCTTCAACGAGGGTGCGGGCCCGTGCTGAGCCGCTACGGGCTGACCTGCCGGACCGCCCCGATCCACGATGGATCGAGGCGACCGACAGGTCAGTCGTCGTTCAGCGGCGGAACGACCGCCAGAAGTCGTACGAGTGGGCAGCCGCGAAGTCTGTCCTGCCCGACTCGCCGGCACTGCCGAACACGCGCAGGTACGGGGCTTCCGGGCGCAGTCGAGGCCAACCCGCCCGACCCGTCCGGGCGAAGTCGCTCCAGGTGCGGACCATCTCGTCGGAGAGCCTCCGCCGGGTCGGCGTGAGCGCCTCGGCGTAGTCGACAGTGAAGAGGTACGGCAGTTCGGCGCAGTGGTACGCGCCGGTGTCGAACGTCGGCTCGGGCCCTTCGGTGAAGAACGGCGCGTCCTCGTCGGCGAACTCGTACCCGAAGGTCGGCACCCGCCGCGCGAACGCCAACGCGGCGGAGTAGACCGGCTCGGCGTAGTCGTGATCGGTCAGCACGGCGCCCAACGTCACGCTTGCGGGTTGTGCGGGGTCGCGCGGGTAGCGGGCCAGCACCTTGGCCGCCTGGTCACCGAACATGGCGCGCACCTGGTCGCGGTACTGCTCATCGGTGAGCGGGCACGACTCCGGCTCCTGGTTCGGCTTCGGCGGCTCCGAGCAGTTGAGCCCGATCCGTTCCATCCCCCACACCACCAGCCGGGACTCGTCCCGATTCAGCCCGGTCAACACCGGCACCCGATGCAGCCTCCCGGTGGTCAGCGCTTCGGCCGGGTCCACCGGCAACGTGTGACCGTCGACGACCGGGCCGAGGTCGACACCCGCGCCGGGGTAGCCGACCGTCTCGATCAGCCGGGCGGGAGTACGTCCGCGTAGGCAGGTGGTGACCACAGCCGGGTCAGTGCAGCCGATCCTTTGGGCGAACTCGTCGGCCGCCGCGATGGCCTCGGTGCGGGTCTGGACCTGGTTGGCGCACGAGTTGCTCTGCATGATCGCGCGGTGGAACAGGCCAGCGGAACCCGGCGCGGCGAGTTGGGCGCAGACGCTTGTCGCTCCGGCGGACTGGCCGAACACTGTGACGTTGCCCGGGTCACCACCGAAGGTCGGGGCGTTGCGTCCTACCCAGCGCAGAGCGGCCTGCTGATCCTGCAAGCCGAAGTTGCCGGTGATGCCGTCCCGGCCGGCCAGCGCCGGATGTGCCAGGAAGCCGAGCGCGCCGATCCGGTAGTTCACCGTGACGACGATGACGTCGCCAGCGGCCGCCAGTCGCTGTCCGCCGTAGCCGTCGCCGCTGCCGAACCGGAAGTCCCCGCCGTGCAAGAAGACCATGACCGGTCGAGGTGTTCGTGCGGAGGAGCGCGGGGTGGTGACATTCAGGTAGAGGCAGTCCTCGGACTCCGAGGGTGTGTCCATCGGCAGTCCTTGCAGTTGCGCGCAGGCAGCACCGGGCCGGGTCGCGTCGCGTACTCCGGTCCACGTCGGACCGGGCTGCGGCGGGGCCCACCGCAGCGCGCCCAGCGGTGGGCTTGCGTACGGGATGCCCTGGAACGTGCGGTGGTCGGCCGCGACGGTCCCCCGCACCGCGCCCTGGTCGGTCCAGACGACGATCGCGCTGCGGCGGTGGTCGTTGGCCGCGGCCGGCCCGACGGTCACCGTCGAGCCGGCGAGGACGACAGCGCCCACCGCGACGGCCCATCGGGGGTACGAGATGCTGGTCATGACTCTCCCCATCGGTCGATGCCGGTACGGCGTACGCACCGGGCTGCGCCGAGCATGTCGAGCCGACACCCACCCGACCAGGGAGCTCTAGTACGCGTCTGCGGGAAGCGCGCGACCATCGACGGGGCACCGCCCGGTGCTCTAGAGCGCTACGGTCACCGCGAGGCCGAGGGAGGCGACCGTGGCGGAGATCGGCGAGGCTACTCCGCCTTATCTGCGCATCGTCGGGGAGTTGCGACGGCGCATCATGGCGGGCGAGTTGGGCGCCGGCGACCGGGTGCCGTCCACCCGGCAGATCGTCCGGGAGTGGGGCGTAGCCATGGCGACCGCCAGCCGCGCGCTCACCGCGCTGCGGCAGGAGAGCCTGGTGCGGGCGGTGCCGGGTGTGGGCATGGTGGTGACCGGCGCGGAGCCGACCGCGCCGGGTCGGGGTGCGCCGTCCAGCGGTCGACGTCTGCCGGCTCAGGGGCTGACCCGCGACCAACTGGTGCGGACCGCCATGAAGATCGCCGACGCCGAGGGGTTGGCGGCGCTGAGCATGCGGCGCATCGCTACGGAGTTGGACGTCCCCACGATGTCGCTGTACCGGCAGGTTAGGGGCAAGGAGCAGCTCCTCGTGCTGATGGCGGACGCGGCGTTCGCCGCGCACCGGTTGCCGCGTACGTTCCCGCCCGGGTGGCGAGCCCAACTGGAGTTGCTCAGCCGGCTTCAGTGGTCGATCTACCGGCGACATCCATGGCTGGCCCAGGTCATCTCGCTGACCCGCCCCCTGATGGCACCGCACGCCGTCGCGCACACCGAGTGGGCGCTGCGTGCCCTCGCCCGGCACGGCCTGGACCAGCACACCCAGCTCCACCTGGTGGCCGCACTCGCCAACCACGTGCGAGGCACCGCCATCAACCTGGAGCGGGAGGCCGAGGCGGAGCAGGACACCGGCCTGACCGACGACGAGTGGATGGCGGCCCAGGCCCACGTGTTCGGTGGGTTGCTCGCGGCGGGCGAGTTTCCGCATCTGGCCCGGCTCAGCCGGACGGCGGTCGACCTCAACGTCGAAAGTCTCTTCGAATTCGGCCTGCAACGGCTGCTCGACGGGGTGGCAGCGCTACTCGAACGTTGACCGCTCAGACCGGATCGGTGGCCTGCTCGGGCGGGCGCGCCCCGGATGCGGCGGCGAAACCGGCGAGCGCGATCTCGGCGGCCTGCCGCAGGTCTTCCCTGCTGACTCCGGCGGCGGCATGCACCGCCTGCCCCTCGGTGACGATCATGACGAAGCGGGCGAGCGCGACCGGATCGGCCTGCGCGGGTAGGTCGCCTTCGGCGACGGCGCGGGCGAACCGGTCGGCGAGGGCACCTTCACCGCCCAGGCGGCTGCTGGCGAGGAACCCGGCGATGGGCGCGTTCTCGGTGGAGCAGGCGACGCCACCCTGGATCGACAGGCAGCCGAGTGGTCGGTCGGGCCGGGTCACGGCGACCACGTTCTCGCGCAGCAGAGTGGCGACCACCTCGTACGCGGTCGGCTGGGCGAAGGCGTCCCGCGCGTACCCCATGTCCTTTTCGGCGTAGCGGGCCACGGCCTTGCGGAACAGCTCCTCCTTACCGCCGAAGGCGGCGTAGAGGCTGGGCTTGTTGATCCCCATCGCCTCGGTGAGGTCGCTCACCGAAGCGCCCTCGTACCCCTGACGCCAGAACACCTCCACCGCGCGCTCCAGCGCCTCGTCGGCGTCGAAGCCCCGCGGTCGACCTCGCTGCGGCACAGCCCACCACCCCTTCTCCGCCCATCCTACCGGCAGCGAAAACCGATCGGTACAGAAATTTGCGGACGCGGTCGGCGGTTGCTACGGTCGGATACGTACCGCTCGGTACAAAATTCGCTGGACCGGCCGCACCACCACACCCCAACAGAGGAGAACCATCGTGGGACAGCTCGACGGCAAGACCGCCCTCGTCACCGGGGGCACCACGGGCATCGGCCTGGCCGCCGCCCGCCGCTTCGCCGCCGAAGGCGCGTACGTCTTCGTCACCGGCCGCCGCAAGGGCCCGGTGGACGAGGCAGTGGCCAGCATCGGCGCGAACGTCACAGGCATCGCCAGCGATGTCAGCAAGCTCGACGACCTGGACCGGGTGATGCGGGCGATCGAGGAACGGGGCGCGGGGCTGGACGTGGTGTTCGCCAACGCCGGCGGCGGTGAGTTCCGCTCACTCGACTCGATCACGGTCGAGCACGTCGCCAACACCTTCGACACCAACATCTACGGCACCATCTTCACAGTGCAGAAGGCCCTGCCCCTGCTCAACGAGGGCGCGTCGATAGTGCTCACCGGCTCCACGGCCGCCAGCAACGGCACCCCGGCGTTCAGCGTCTACGCCGCGTCCAAGGCGGCCATCCGCTCGTTCGGCCGCACCTGGGCCGCAGAGCTGATCGGCCGGAAGATCCGGGTCAACACCCTGGTGCCCGGCTCGACCGAAACACCCGGGCTCGCCGGCCTCGCGCCAAGCCCCGCGGAGGCCCCCGGGCTGCTCCAGGCCATCGCCTCGGGCGTGCCCATGCAGCGCATGGCACACCCGGACGAGATCGCCAACGCCGCGCTCTTCCTCGCCTCCGACCAGAGCAGCTTCATGACCGGCGGCGAACTGTTCGTCGACGGCGGCGAGCAGCAGCTCTGAACGCGAAAACGCCCGGTCGATCCTCACGGATCGACCGGGCGTTTCTGCATTTCAGAGCGGTGGCGGAGGGATTTGAACCCTCGGAGGGCGTTAACCCTCACACGCTTTCGAGGCGTGCTCCTTAGGCCGCTCGGACACGCCACCGCCGACGAGGGTACAGGACCGCCGGTTCCGACGCCGAACCGGTATCGCCCGGGCCGGCCTGGCAGGATCTTTGCCATGAGTACGCACATCGGCGCGAAGCCGGGCGAGATCGCCGAGCGGGTCCTGATGCCGGGTGACCCCCTGCGGGCCAAGTGGATCGCGGAGACCTACCTCGAGGGCGCCACCTGCTACTCGACGGTTCGGGGCATGCTGGGCTTCACCGGCCGCTGGAACGGCGTCGAGGTTTCCGTCCAGGGCTCCGGCATGGGCATGCCGTCGGCCTCCATCTACGCCCACGAGTTGATCAACGAGTACGGCGTGAAGACGCTGATCCGGGTCGGCTCCTGTGGCGCCCTCAGCACCGACCTGCAACTGCGGGACGTGGTGGCGGCGATCGGGTCGTCCACCGACTCGAACATGAACCGGATGCGCTTCGACGGGCTGATCGACTACGCCCCGGTGGCCGACTTCGGGCTGCTGCGCACGTCGGTCGAAGTGGCCGAGCGGCGCGGCATCACCATGCACGTGGGGCCGATCCTGGCGGCGGACGCCTTCTACACCGACCGGCCGGACCTGTACGACACCCTCGCCGACTACGGCGTGCTGGCGGTGGAGATGGAGTCGGCGGCGCTCTACACGATCGCCGCCCGGTTCAAGGCCCGCGCGCTGACCGTGTTGACGGTCAGCGACCACATCAAGACCGGCGAGAAGACCACCTCCGAGGAGCGCGAGCAGACCTTCAGCCAGATGGTCGAGATCGCCCTCGACACGATCATCGCCTGACCCGTCTGACCGGCCGGGCAACACCGCGGAGAGCGTGATGACTGTGGGACATCTTGATGTCTCCCAGTCATCACGCTCTTTCGCGTCCGACGCCCGACCGTAGGAGGCCACCGCGGTCACCACGGGCCACCACGGCCACCAAAGGCCACTGCGGCGCCGCAGGAGTCAGACGGCGGCCAACGCCTCGGTAGGCGACAGGCGGGCGGCGCGCACCGCCGGGTAGAGGCCGGCGAAGCCGCCGATGACGAGTGTCGCGCCCACCCCGCCGAGCATCGCCCAGGCCGGCACCACCGTCGGCCAGTCCTGCGACAGCGCGTACCCGGCCGTGACCAGGATGCCCAGCAGCACCCCACCGATCCCGCCGAGCGCGGAGAGCAGCAGCGACTCGGTGAGGAACTGGGCCCGTACCTGACCGCGGGTCGCGCCCAGTGACCGGCGCAGGCCGATCTCGGCTCGGCGTTCCAGCACCGAGATCACCATGGTGTTCGCCACGCCGACCCCACCGACCAGCAGGGCGACCGCGCCAAGGCCGAGCAACAGGCCGGTGAACGCGTCGTCGGTCGCCTCGGCGGCGGCCAGCGCGTCCGAGGGCCGGGACACCTCTACCTCGTTCGGCGCCTCCGGGTTGGTGGTCGCGCCGAGCACCGATCGGACCGCTTCGACCTGCGACTCCTGCGCCCGTGTGTAGACGGTGGTCGGATGACCGTCGAAGCCCAGGTATTCGGCCGCCGCCGCCCAGCCGACCAACGCCGACGTGTCCAACTCCGGGGCGAGCGGTGCGGCAGCGAGGGTGCCGACCACCGTGAACGGCCGCCCGCCCAGCCACACCTGTACCTGCGGGTCCGCCGAGGTGATCCCGAGCCGCTGCGCGGCGGTGGCGCCGAGCACGACCGCCGGGTAGCGGGCGGTCGCCTCGTTGAGCCAGGTGCCGGTGGTCACCTCGGCTCCCACGGTGCCGAGCAGGTCCAGCCGGGCCGCCCGGGTGGCGATGCCACCGGTCTCCGCCGCCGGGATCCGGTCCGAGCGGTACACCTTGGCGTCGGGCACCTGCCCGGTCGCGGACACCTCCGTCACCGGGCCGATCCGCCCGATCATCGCGATCGACTCCTCGGGCAGTTGCGCGTCCGCGCCGAACAGTGTGGCCCCCGGCTCGACGGTGAGCAGGTTGGTGCCGAGCGCGTCGAGCGCCCGGTCCAGCTCGGCCCGGGACGACGAGGAGATGCCGACCACCGCGATCATCGCGGCGATGCCGATCGCGATGCCCAACGCGGAGAGAAACGCCCGCAGCGGACGGGTCCGCAGCCCCACCCCACCGACGCGCACGACGTCCGCCGGCCGCAGTCGGGCCGGGGTCAGCGTCGCCATCAGCCGACCCCGCCCGACGCGAGGGCCGAGTCGTGCCGCACCGCGCCGTCGCGCATCCGCACCTGCCGGGGCAGGCTTCCCGCGATCTCCCGATCATGGGTGATCACCACGACTGTGGTGCCGGCCCGGTGCAGATCGTGCAGCAACTCCAACACCCCGGCACCGGAGTGGGAGTCCAGGTTGCCGGTCGGCTCGTCGGCGAGCAGCACCGCCGGCTCGCCGACCACAGCGCGGGCCACCGCCACCCGCTGCCGTTCCCCGCCGGACAGCTCGTGCGGCCGGTGCCCCAACCGGTGGCCCAGGCCGACCCGGACCAACGCGGCCTCCGCACGGTCCCGCCGCCGAGGCAGCGGTACGCCGGAGTAGAGCAACCCGTCGGCCACGTTGTCCACGACCGGGACGCCGGGAGCGAGGTGGAACTGCTGGAAGACGAAGCCGATCCGGGTGGCCCGCAGCGCTGACAACTCCCGGTCGGTCAGCTTCGCCGCGTCGTACCCGTCGATGAGCACGCTGCCCGACGAGGGCCGGTCCAGGGTGCCGATCAGGTGCAGCATCGTCGACTTGCCCGATCCGGATGGGCCGACGATCGCCACCAACTCACCGTGACCGATCCGCAGCGACACGTCGTCCAACGCGACGACGCCGCCGGCGTACCGCTTGCTGACCCGGTCGAGCACTATCACCTCGCCGCTCACGTCGGCACCACCACGGTCGTGCCCTCGGTGAGGCCCGTACCGGTGACCTCCACCCGGCCGTCGGCGAACAACCCGGTGGTCACCGCGAGGACCCGGCTCGCGTCGCCATCGGCGACCTGGACGCCGTAGCCGCCCTCGGCCAGCGCCAACAGGGCCGCCACCGGCACTGTGAGCACGTCGCGGCGCTCCGACACGGTGAACGTGACGTCCGCGCTGGCCTTGTCGAAGCCGGTGAGGGCCTTCGGGTCGGTCACCGCGACTGTCACCTCGATCTTCGTCTCGGCGTCGCCGGCCTGCCCGTTGGCGCCGGTCGCGCCGGCCTGGACGACGGTCTCGACAGTGCTGACAGTGCCCGCCACCGACCGTCCGTCCGGCAACCGCACGGTGACCTTCGCGTCGCGCTTGGCCAACCGCTGGTCGTCCACGTCCAACTCGACTGTGACGACCCGGCTGGTGCCGGTGTAGGTCAGCACCGCCTGCCCGGGCTGGGTGAGGTCGCCGACGTCGACCTGGTGGCTCTCCACCCGAACCTCCCGGTCGGCGTACACGACCCGCCCCGGCTCGACCCGACCGTTCTCGGTCAGGCCCAGGTCCTCCTGCCAGTCCCGGACGGCGTCTGCGGTGGCGCCGGTGTACTCGTCGTCGACGGTGAAGCCGGTGTAGCCCAACGCTTCGAGGTTCTTCTCGAACTGCGTGACGTCGGGCCCCTCCACCCCGGGGGCGAGGGTCCGGTACGCGGGCAACCCGCCGTAGAGCAGCACCACCTCCTCGTTGTCGACCAGGTAGAGCGCTTTGCCCCGTCGTACCGTCGACCCGGTGGCCGTCAGCGCGGTGACGGTGCCGCTGAGCTTCGCCGTGGCGGTACGCGTCGCGCCGTACCCCAGCTCACCGTCCGCGGTCTCCGAGTCGGCAAGGGTCTGGCGGGTGACGGTGGCGGTGGCGGGTGGCGCGCCGCCGGCCTGGGCGCGGCCCCCGTCGGCGCTGCCGTCGAAACCCACCGCGGCGATCACGCCCACGGCGGCGACCAGCAGGACGACGCCGCCGGTGACGGCGGCGCGCAGCCACGAACGTCGGATGGCGCCGGTCACCGGCCACCTCCGAACTGCGGCGCGTGCTGCCGGCACTTCTCCAGCGCGGCCTTCATGGCCGGGTCACCGATGTTGATCGCGTTGCCGCCCGCCCCGATGCGGACCCGCCCGTCGGCGTCCGGGTCCGGGAAGTCCGGCACCCCGTTCTCCCGCATGCACTTCGCCAGCGTCCGCATCTGCTCGGCCTGCTCGGGGTTGAGCTGCGGTCCCTGCCCGCCGTTGGGCAGCTTGTCCTGGCACTTCTCCATGGCCGCCTGGACCTTCTGCTGATCCACGTCCGCCCCGAGCCGGAAGCCGGGACGACCGCCCGGCTCCGGGTCGGGCATGTCCACGCCGTTCTCCCGCATGCACCGCGCGAAGGCGAGTTGCCGCTCCGAATCGCTGACCGGCGTGCCACTCGCCGCGGTCTCGGCCTTCACCCCACCGGCGGTCGCGACCCCGCCGCCATCGTCGCCTCCCGCGCCGCACCCGGACAGCGCCAGGGCGAGCAGGACGGGGATCGCAAGCATCTGTCGTCGCATGGTGTCCGCTTCCGCTCAGGTCCGGCGCGGTTCGCCGAACGAGACACCCAGTGCAGGGCAGCGGGCGTATCCCCGGCGTTACCGTCGGCGGTTATGCCGGCGTTACCGCACCCCGAGCACCATGGAGTGGTGAGAGTGCTGGTGGTCGAGGACGAGAACGTGCTGGCCGACGCGATCGCCGAGTGGCTGCGTCGGGAGTCGTTCGCTGTCGACGTGGCGTACGACGGGGACGCCGCCCTGGAACGGCTCGGCGTCAACGAGTACGCGGTGGTGGTCCTGGACCGGGACCTGCCGGTGGTGCACGGCGACGACGTGTGCCGGGCGATAGTGGACGCGGGCGGGGAGACCCGGGTGCTGATGTTGACCGCGTCGGCGGCCGTCCGGGAACGGGTGGCGGGGTTGGCGCTCGGTGCCGACGACTACCTGACCAAGCCGTTCGCCCTGGTCGAGCTGTCGGCCCGGGTGCACGCGCTGACCCGCCGGTCCCGCCCGGCGGCACCGCCGACGCTGCGTCGCGCCGGCATCCAGCTCGACCCGGCAAGACACGAGGTACGCCGCGACGACAGGCACGTGGCGCTGTCCCGCAAGGAGTTCGCGGTGCTCGCCGAACTGCTGCGCGCCGAAGGCGCTGTGGTTTCCGCCGAGGACCTGCTGGAACGCGCCTGGGACGAGCACATCGACCCGTTCACCAACGTGGTCCGGGTGACAGTCATGAAGCTGCGCCGCAAACTCGGCGACCCGCCGGTGATCGAGACGGTCCCCGGGGCGGGGTACCAGATCCGATGAAACGCCTCACGATCCGCGCCCGGCTCACCCTCATCTACGGCGGGCTCTTCCTGCTGGCCGGCGTGGTCCTGCTCGCCGTCACGTACGTGCTGGTGGATCAGCGGATGCCGCAGCCGTTCGGGGTGAAACTGAGCGACCTGCCGAAGACCGCCCCCACGACGCCCAGCGGGCAGAACGTCGACAACCTGCGCGCCCTGTTGCAGGAGGTGCAGGACGAGGCGAAGCGCAACGCGTTGGAGTCGCTGCTCACCCAGGGCGGTATCGCGTTGATCGTGGTGTCGACGGTGGCGATCGCGTTCGGCTGGCTGCTCGCCGGTCGGGCGTTGCAGCCCCTGCTCCAGATCACCGGCACGGCCCGCCGGATCGCCGGCGCGGACACCGCCGGCCGTGGTCTGCACGAGCGGATCGCGCTCACCGGCCCTGCCGACGAGGTACGCGAACTCGCCGACACCTTCGACGAGATGCTGGAACGGCTGGACCGCTCCTTCGACGGGCAGCGCCGGTTCGTGGCGAACGCCTCGCACGAGCTGCGTACGCCGCTGGCGCTCAACCGCGCCCTGGTGGAGCTGGCGGTCACTCGCCCGGACGCCTCGGCGGAGACCCGGCGACTGGGCGAGTCGCTGTTGGCGGTCAACGAACGCCACGAGCGGCTGATCGACGGTCTGCTGACCCTTGCCGACTCGGAGAACGAGCTGACCGAGCGTACGCCGGTCGACCTGGCCGAGGTCTGCGCGCACACTACCGAGCAGGCCGGGAAGCAGGCACCCGGCGTGCCGGTTCGGCGGACCCTGGCCCCGGCGCTGACCAGCGGCGATCCGGTGCTGTTGGAGCGGCTCACGTTCAACCTGGTGGAGAACGCGTTGCGCCACAACCTGCCCGCCGACGGTTGGGTGGAGGTGCGCACCGGGCTGGTCGACGGCCGGCCCACCCTCACCGTGACCAACACCGGCCCGGTCATTCCCGGCTACGACGTCGAAACGATGTTCCAGCCCTTCCGTCGGCTGTCACGTGAGCGGGTCGTCGGCGCGCGGGGTTTCGGGCTGGGGCTGTCCATCGTCCGCGCGGTGGCCCGGGCGCACGGCGGCACCGCCGAGGCGCAGCCCCGCCCGGACGGCGGTCTGATCGTCACTGTCACCCTGCCGCCGCCCTGACCGGCGACCCGCCTCAGCGGAAGAACGCGCGCAGGACGGTGGCGTTCTCGGCCTCCAGCACCCCGCCGTAGACCTCGGGGCGGTGGTTGAGCCGGCGGTCCCGCAGCACGTCCCAGAGTGATCCGGCCGCGCCGGTCTTGGGCTCCCACGCGCCGAACACGACTGTGGAGACCCGGGCCAGCACCAGCGCCCCGGCGCACATGGTGCACGGTTCGAGGGTGACCACCAGTGTGCAGCCGTCCAGCCGCCACCGGCCGGTGCGCTCGGCGCCCCGGCGCAGGGCCAGCACCTCGGCGTGGGCGGTGGGGTCGCCGGTCAGCTCGCGCTCGTTGCGTCCGGTGGCCAACTCGGTGCCGTCCGGACCGTAGAGCACCGCCCCCACCGGCACGTCGTCGACGTCGGTGCTGACAGTGTCGTCGACTGGTGGGCCGGCGACGGCGACCTCCAGGGCGCGGCGCATCCACAGCTCGTGCCGCTGCCGTCGGCCGACCTCGCCCAGGTCGGCCAGGCCCTCGTGGGCGCCGGGCCCGGCGCGGCCCACCGCGCCGGGGGTCGGCTGGCCCGGTCGGATCGACTCCAGCGACGGATCGGTGGCGTCGGCCGGCTCAGACCTCACGCAGCTCCTCGACCTCGTCGGCGCAGCCGAGCACCTGGCAGATCTCGGCGGTGACGTCCGCCGGCATCATCCCCTCGTGGGTGCAGAGGGTCAGCAGCTTCTGCGCGGAGATGCCCAGGTTGGCCAGCAGGTCGGCCTCACCGACCGGGTCGGCTTCCGGGTCGACGACGGGCTGTTCGCTCTCCTCGTCACCGGTGCTCACCGGGCGCGGCTCGTCGTCACCGTCGAGCCCGGTAACCGAGGTCTTCAGGTCACCGACCAGCAACGCCCCGAGCTGTGACTCCTCGGCGTACGCGGAGTCCGAACCGAACACCCGCAGGTCCTCGCCCTCGTCGAGGCGCAGGATCACCAGGTAGGCGTCGTCGGCCTCGACGAAGAGCAGCGACACGTCGGCCTCCTGGTCGACGTCACGCAGCCGGTCGGCAACCTCGTCGATGTCGGTGGCGCCACGCAAGCTGACCTCGGCGGCGGTCCAGCCACTGTCGTCGCGCACCACGGCCGCAGCGAAGTACGACACGGTCCCCCCAATAGCCCTCGACACAGCGTCGACTCGTTACGCGTGCACGTTAGCCGGTCGGGTCGGCAGGCGACCCGTCAACGCCCCGAAGGGCGGGTCATTCCTGACAAAGTCGGATCAGCCGACGACTCGACGGCGGGTGGCGATGAGCTGGCGCAGACGCTCGGTGCGCTGCCGCTGGGGTCGGCTGCGCTGGCGGACCGCCCGGGCGCCCGCCAACTCGGCAAGCAATTGCAGTCGACGGCGATTGCGATCGGGATCCTGCCGGGGAGTGGTCCAGGCCATGGTCCCGAGCGTGCCGAGTCTCGGCGGCCACGTCAAGACGGCGTTCGCTACGCAGCCAACCGGGCACACGGTGCAGTCACCGAGCGCCGTTTCGGGGCCCGTCCGTACCGGTCACCACAGCGGCCAGTCACCGCTGGTGGCCCAGCGGACCGCCACCACGGCGGCGGCGATGCTCCAACCACCCGCCGTGACGATGGCGACCCCGGTGGCCACCCCTCGGTCGCCGTAGCGGACCAGCACCAGGGCGGTGACCCAGGCCAGCAGGCCGGCGAACACCGTCCACCACGCGTAGCTGGCCACGTCGGTGCCGAGCAGGCCGAACAGCAGCAGCCAACCGGCCGCCGCGCCGCCACCGGCGGCGACACCACCGCCAGTGACCGGGTGCGGCTCGCGGTAGGTGGGCCGCGTCGGTGGCCCCGAGGGAAAGAGACCTGACGGGGTGCGCGGCACCGGGCGGACGGCACCGAAATCCGGGCCAGGGTCGGGTCGGGCAATGGTCACCGTCGTTGCCCTCCCTCACGCGTGCCGCTCGTGCCCACGGTACCGGCTCTGCCAGGATGACCGGATGTCCTCGCCGACGATCAGCCGCCGCGCTCGTCCGGCGTACCCGATCCTGCTGCTGCTCGCCCCGGTGCTGGCCGCCGGCTGTGCGACCACCCGACCGGGGGTGCCCGACGGCGCCGCGCCGACGCCACCTTCGGTCTGGGCGACCGCCGACCAGCCGGCGTCACAGCCGCCCACGCCGGCGGCGACCGAGCCGAGTTCCCCGGCGCCGTCGTCGGCCAGGCCGTCGACGACGGCACCCCGCACCGGGCTGAAGCACGTCTTTCCGGTACGCGCGGACGACGTCGACTACCACCCGACGCACGGGGCGTACCCGGCGACGGATCTCTTCGCCGACTGCGGCGAGCCGTTCGTTGCGGTGACCGACGGGACGGTGCTGGAGGTGAGCCGCGTCGACCGGTACCGCAAGCGTGGGCCGCAGGGCCCTGACAACGGCGGTCTGTCGGTCGCCCTGCTCGGCGACGACGGGGTGCGCTACTACGGCTCGCACCTGAGTGTCGTGACCAGCGGAGTCGACGCCGGGGTGCGGGTCCGCGCCGGGCAGCAGCTCGGCAAGGTGGGCCGCACCGGCAACGCGAACAACGTGTGTCATGTGCACCTCGGCATCTCGCCGTCGTGCGCGGGCAAGGACGGCTGGTGGATCCGGCGCGGAGTGATCTGGCCGGCACGTTACCTGGACTCCTGGCGGCGCGGCGGCAACCGGGAGCCAGCCGCCGAGGTCACCGCGTGGCAACGCAGGCACGGCTGCCCGAAGGCGCCCTGACATGGCTCACGCGAGAGATCCCATCGCCGACCTGCGCCGGATCGCGTTCCTGTTGGAACGGGCGAACGAGGCCACCTACCGGGTACGCGCGTTCCGGTCGGCGGCGCAGGCGCTGGCCGGCCTGCCTGCTGCCGAGCTGACCGAACGGGCCGGCAACGGCACGCTCACCGAGTTGGCCGGTGTCGGTGACGTCACGGCCCGCTGCGTGGCGGAGTCCCTCGCCGGTGAGGAACCGGTCTACCTCCGTCGTCTGGTGGCGACCGAGGGCAGCGACCTGGACGCCGAGGCCACGGCGCTCCGCGCCGCCCTGCGCGGCGACTGTCACACCCACTCGGACTGGTCCGACGGCGGCTCGCCCATCGAGGAGATGGCGCTGGCCGCTGTGGAGTTGGGCCACGAGTATCTGGTGTTGACCGACCACTCGCCCCGGCTGACGGTGGCGCGGGGGCTGACCGCGGAGCGGCTGCGCCGGCAGCTCGACCACGTGGCGCAGGTCAACGCGGCGCTGCCCGAGGGTTTCCGGATCCTCACCGGGATCGAGGTGGACATCCTCGCTGACGGTTCCCTGGACCAGGACGACGACCTGTTGGCGCGGCTCGACGTGGTGGTGGGGTCGGTGCACAGCGGTTTGAAGGACGAGCGGTCGAAGATGACCCGGCGCATGCTGAAGGCGGTCGCGAACCCGCACCTGGACATCCTCGGTCACGTCACCGGCCGGATGGTGTCGTCCCGCCCGGCCGGGGTGACGGGTCCGGGCGATCGGGGGCACCGCGCGCGTACCCGGGCGGAGAGCGACTTCGACGCGGACGCCGTCTTCGCCGCCTGCGCCGAGCACGACACCGCCGTCGAGATCAACTCTCGGCCGGAGCGGCAGGACCCGCCGAAACGCCTGATCCGCCGTGCGTTGGAGGCCGGTTGCCGGTTCGCCATCAACACGGATGCGCACGCCCCCGGCCAGCTCGACTGGCAACGGTTCGGCTGCGAACGCGCCGCCCTTTGCGGGGTCCCCGCCGACCGTGTGGTCAACACCTGGTCGGCAGAGCAGTTGGTGGCCTGGACGCACGACCGCACCTGATCAGCCCGCCCCTGCCCTTCGGGGCTGATCCACTCGCGTTTCGTGAAACCGGGGTGTCCCGGTCCGCCGGACACCCCGATTTCTAGGAAGCCGAGTCGATCAGGTGGTCTGTCAGCGGTGGGCGGGTTCGGCGGCGGGGGTAGCGGGAGCGCCGACGCCGACGACCGGGCTGCTCCGGCGGCGACTGAACATCCCCTGCGAAACCGCGACCCCGAGCAGCACGATCAGCGCGCCGACCGGTTGGTGCCAGTTGAGTCGTTCGTCGAGCGCCAGCGCACCGATCAGCACCGCGAAGATCGGAATCAGGTACGTGACAGTGGATGCGGTGCTCGCGCCGGCCACCCGGATGTTGCGCATGTTGATCACGAACGCGAGCCCGGTGCCGAGCGCGCCGAGGGTCAGCACACTTGCCACCACCCCGGCCGACAGCTCGGTGGGCAGCGGCGGCAGGCCGGCGACGAAGGGGGCGACGATGGCCAACTGCGCGGCCGCGAGCAGCAGTTGCGCGGTGGAGAGCGACAGGCCGGAGTACGCGCTGCCGGCGACGAACCGCTTCTGGTACGGGATGGCCACGCCGTAGCAGGCCGCCGCACCGAAGCACATGAGCTGCCCGGTGAAGTGCGCCCCGCCGATGCCCTCCCAGACCCCGAGCACCACCAGCACCCCGACGAAGCCCAGCCCGAGCCCGACCGCACGGCGCACCGTGAGCCGCTCGGTGCGGAAGACCAGCACCGCCAGCGGCAGCACGATCAACGGCGTGGTGGCGTTCCAGATGCCGGCCAGCATCGACTCGACCCGCTGCTCGCCGTAGCCGAAGAGGGTGAACGGCACTGCCACGCCGAAGGCGGCGACGACGGTCAGGTGGGCCCAGACCCGGGGCTCGCGGGGCAGCCGGTCGCGCAGCACGGCGAGGACCACCAGCAGGGTCAGCGCGCCGGCGACGACCCGGTAGAGGGTGAGTTGCACGGGGTGCAGCTCGGCCACCCCGACCTTGATGAAGAGAAAGCTGGAACCCCAGATCGCGGCGAGGGCGACAAAGCCGGGCAGCCAGGCACGGACCGGCGCTTTGTCAGGAGTGGTATCGGTGTTCACCCCTGACACTCTGCCGCAACCGTGCGACAAAGTCGCGCGCCTTTCGGCCGTCACGCCGTGCCTCAACCCGCAGCTCCAACACGACAAACGTCGGCGACATGGGGGCGGCGTGGTCACGTAGGGTCGCAGCGTGGGACGAATTGATGAACTCGCCAACCGCTACGTGGCCGAGTGGGCGCCGTTGAGCCCCACCGGCGCCACCTTCGTCGGCATCGCCGGCCATGACGACCAGCTCGACGACCTCTCGCCCGACGGCTACGGGGCACGCGCGGACCTCACCCGCCGGACCCTCGCCGAGCTGGAGGTGACCGAGCCGGAGACCGAATCGGAACGGACCGCCAAGGAGGCCATGCAGGAACGACTCGGCCTGGACCTCGCCCGCTACGACGCCGGTGAGGTGACCAGCGAGGTCAGCGTGATCACCAGCGGGCTGCACGAGATCCGCATGGTGTTCGACCTGATGCCCACCGCGACCAGCGACGATCAGGCCAACATCGCCGCCCGGCTCAACGGCTTCGGCGCCGCGCTGGAGGGCTACAAGACCACACTGCGTGAGGCGCTCGCCGCCGGTGAGGTCAGCTCGAAGGTGCAGCTGGTCGAGGTGGCCAAGCAGTGCGACATCTGGGTCGACCCGACCGGTGACAACTTCTTCCACGGGCTGGTCGAGCGGCTCGGGGCGGAGGGCACGCTCGGCTCGGAGCTGCGTCGGGGTGCGGCGGCGGCGACAGCGGCGACAGCCGAGTTCGGCCAGTTCCTGCGCAGCGAGCTGGCCCCGCACGGGCGGGACAAGCAGGCCGCCGGCCGGGAGCGCTACGAGCTCGCCTCGCAGTACTTCCTCGGCGCCAAGGTCGACCTGGACGAGACGTACGCCTGGGGCTTCGCAGAGCTGGCCCGCCTGGAGGCGGAGATGCGGGTCGTGGCGGGGCGCATCGCCGGCTCCGGTGCCACAGTCGACGAGGCAGTGGCCACCCTGGACGCCGACCCCGCCCGGACCATCCAGGGCAAGGAGGCATTCCGGGACTGGATGCAGGCGCTGGCCGACAAGGCGATCACCGAGCTGCACGGCACCCACTTCGACATCCCGGAGCAGGTCCGCCGCATCGAGTGCTGCCTCGCCCCGACCAGCGACGGTGCCATCTACTACACCGGCCCCAGTGAGGACTTCTCCCGCCCGGGTCGGATGTGGTGGGCGGTGCCGCAGGGCATCAGCGACTTCTCCACCTGGCGCGAGGTGACAACGGTCTACCACGAGGGCGTGCCGGGTCACCATCTTCAGGTGGCGCAGACCGCCGTCCGGGCCGACCTGCTCAACCGTTGGCAGCGGCTGCTCTGCTGGGTCTCCGGGCACGGCGAGGGCTGGGCGCTCTACTCGGAGCGGCTGATGGACGAGCTGGGCTACCTGGATGATCCGGGCGACAAGCTGGGCATGCTCGACGGCCAGGCAATGCGCGCGGCACGGGTGATCGTGGACATCGGCATGCACCTGGAGCTGGAGATCCCGAAGGACAATCCGTTCGGTTTCCACCCGGGCGAGCGGTGGACGCCCGAGCTGGGCTGGGAGTTCATGCGGGCACACTGCCGGGTTCCGGACGAGAACCTGCGCTTCGAGCTGAACCGCTACCTGGGTTGGCCGGGACAGGCGCCCTCGTACAAGGTGGGTGAGCGGATCTGGCTCCAGGCCCGCGAGGACGCCAAGGCCCGCAAGGGCGCCGATTTCGACCTGCGGGAGTTCCACCGGCAGGCGTTGGACCTGGGTGCACTGGGTCTCGACCCGCTGCGCCGGGCGCTGGCCCGGCTCTGACCGGGCGGTGGGGGGGGGCGCCCGGCGGGCGGCCGGGCCGGTGGGCGGCGCCCCCCCCCCCCCCCCCCCCCGACCCGGCGCCGGCAGCGGGGGGGGGACCCCCCTTCCTTTGCTGCTGTCGTTGGCCGCGCCCCCCCACGCCCCGAGCCGAGACTGCTGGCGCGGAAATGCGGGCGAGCAAGCGCCTCCTCACGCTTCAGCCAGCGACCCCCGTTCTCTTTTCTGTAGGTACGACAGAAATTCCGATACGCTGGGCAGGTCGTCCGCCGGAAATGTGATGCCGAGAGTGTAGGTGTCCTGGTTGAGCTTCCCGAGCGAATCTCGGAGGAATGACTCCCTCAACTCGACCACCAGTCGCAGGTAGCTGCCCCAGACGCCAATCTGCTTCGCCTGGAGCGGCAGGGAGAAAAACGGTTGCTCGGCCAACACTTCAGCCGGCGGGGTTCGCGTGGTGCCGTAAAATGTGGGGAGCACATAGGCAATGTCTTCGCCAAACGGTCGGCTTGTCATCAAGGCGGGCTCCATGAACTCGCTTATGGTCAGCCGCCCTGCCGCACGGTCGAGCCTGAAAAGGCCATGCTTGCCGGATTCTCGGACTCCGACCGTTCCCTCCAGGGGCACTTCTTGACATAGGCGTTCGACCGCAAGCAGGAGTAGTTGGCAGACGTCGATGGCATCACTCACCGTCTCCTTGCTTGGAACTCGGTATTCGTGTTCCATCACGTTGCGCTCGACGTTCAGCTTCCGAAATATGCTCAGCGAGATCAATCCACACTCGTCGAGCAGGCGTAGCTTCTGTCCGAAGTCGCACCGCTTGTTCAGCGCGAGCAGGCCGTAGTTGTGCAGCAGGGTGTCAATCGCAAGGTGCAGCGCCCTCTTGGCATTTCCCATCGCATTTACGAGGCCCCGCTCCTGACCCGACTTGAAATCTTCGTGGGCGAAGCTCAGGTACTGCTCGGCGGAGATCTCAGAGGATAGCGGAATAGCGCTGGCGTGTGAGACCTCGCCGAAGTAGCCAAAAGGTCCATCGTCAAAGAAAATAACCCTCGCCACCCGGTGGTCCTCCTCCTGTCGGAACAGGACAGCGTATCGACGCGAGGGCCCTGCTGGACAGCCTGTTTCGACGCTCGTCTCTGGTGTCGTCCAGCGGTAGCCGCGCAAGCCCCACCAGTTGGCGCGCATGCGCGCCAACCGAGGCTGCGCCCACTGTCGTGCGCTCAGCCGAGGGTGAGTGCCAGCGCCGGGCGGGCGGTGAGCGTGTCGCTGGTGACGTACGCCAGGTCGATGGTGGGGTCGGTGAACGTGATCGGAATGGGCGAGGTGATCGGAAGGCCGTCCGGTAGCGGCAGATCCGGGGTCAGGGTGATCTTGATGCCGAGCAGTCGGCCGACGAACCGGGTCGCGTAGAAGGCCACGTCTCCCCGGACGGTCAGCTGGTTGGTCGCGTACCGCTGGTTGCGCCCTGCGGGGCCGTCGGCCCGCAGCAGGAAGTCGGCGGTCACCGCCTCCCGCATGCTGAACTTCAGCACCTTGAGGTCGCCCTTCACGGTGTGCAGGTCCGTGACCCCGTCGAACCGCAGCCCGGTCATCCGCACCGACGACCCGGTGAGCTTCGACGGCGTCTGGGCCACCGTCGGCAGGGCCGGATCGGCGACGATGCGCGGCAGGAGTTTGCCCGGCTGCACCGTTGCCGGCCGCTCGGGTGCCGGTTTGCCGGGCTTGCCGGGGGTCGGCTTGCCCGGGGGCTGCGACGGACAGTCGGCGGGGCCGGGGCGAGGCGTCGCCGTGCTGGTCGGCTGGGCTGTCGGCGTGGCGGTGGGACGCACCGAGGGCGCGGGGTCCGCCTGATCTCCGATGCCGAGCAGGTCCCCGATCCCGTCCAGGATGTCGGTGATCACGTTGCCGCCCCGCGTCGGGCTCGGGGTGGGCGTCGGCGTGGCGGTGCCGCGACCGGGCGACGGGGCGACGGCCCGGGGCGGGGTGGGACAGCCGGACGGGGCCTGTCGATTCGGTGCGGCCTGCACCGCTCGGGGCTGGGCGGTCAGGCCGACGGCCGCCAGGCCGAGGACCACGAGAGCGATGGCGAAGGCTCGCGGATCAGCGGAACGCCCCGGCCACTCGGGCGGCGCACCCTCGTCGGAGGCTCCGACCCCCGGATGATCGACCCGCACGGCAGCGCCCTCGCCGGCACTGCCCTGGTCGTCGTTGCCCTGGTCATCGTCGTGCTGCTCGATCTCGGCCGGCGGCGGGGTGGGTGGTGTGGGGTGGATGGGCGTCCAGGCGAAGGCGAGCGCGCTGCCGACGATGCCGAGCAGCAGGCCGACGAAGAAGCCGCCCAGGTTGAGCCCGATCAGCGAGTACACAGCGGTGACCGCCGCGACGACCGAGTAGAACAGCCGCTGCGCCGGGGTGAACCAGAGCAGCAGGCCACAGGTCACCAGGATGATCGGGATCAGTAGCGAGAGCAGGCCGGTCGCACCGCTGTGGAAGCTGAGGCCGTTGAGGGTCATCCGGGTGGAGGCGAACATCTCCAGTCCGGCCAGGGCGATGAGCAGTCCACCCCAGAACGGCCGGCTGCGCTGCCAGCGGCGGAAGGTCCGCCACGCCTGAGCCGGACCACCGGGCCGGGCGTGGGACGGGTTCGCGGTTGTCACGTACTCCTCCTGGCCGAGCGGGGACGGGACCGAGCGGGGATGGGGGCAAGGGCCCGGCCCGCGGTGCTGACCACCGCGGGCCTCGGCTCAGCTCAGAAGCACTCCTTGCCCTTGGCGTCGTCACCCACGTTGACCTTGAGTCGGAGGCCGACCAGGTTGAACGTGGCCGCCGTGGTGTAGCGGGACACCTGTTGCAGGTTGGTGATGGTGACGTGGTCGGAGTTCTGGCCGAACGAGCCGGCCTGAGCCGTCGGGTTCAGGTCGGTGGCGTCCCGACCGATCCTGATGTTGGTGAAGGTCGCGTTGCCGTTCAACGAGTCCATCGCGATCAGCAGGTCCTTGGCGCGGGCGGGTTCCTTGCCCTCGCCGGCGTTGATGGTGAGCACCACAGGCAGGCCCGGCAGGTCGGCGCGGACGGACTGGCAGAGGCTGTACAACTCGGCGCTGCTGATCTCGGAGAGCGCGATCGGGTGGACCTTGCCGGACTTCCCGTCGGTGCCCTTCTCGCGGACGATGCCGCCGTACTGCTTGAAGCCGTCGCCCTCCAGGCGATCGGCGCCGATCTTGAACGTCTGCCCGGAGACAGTGATGTCGGACGCGATCGCGCCGGTCGACATTCCGAAGAGGATGGCGCCGGCAGCCGCCGTGGCGGGCACCATCATGGCGGCGAAACGCCACCATCGGGTACGACCCTGACTGTCTATCCGATCCTGCACGGGTTCCTCCTCGGGTCGATGCGCGCGAGTGGCCGGTACCGAGCGGGCGGCCCGCGCTGGGAGCCCGCGTTCTGTTACCGACTGGTAACCATCGGGCTTGATGGTGCACCCGTTGCGGCGCAGGTCACAACCCCCCGATTACCGAGCGGTAACAGTCGGCCGACACCACGGAGGTGGGACATCACGGAAGGTGAGCGGATTCGCCTTCGCAACACGCCTATATGTCCACAAAATGGGCGCTGGGCGGCAGATCGATCAGCGCAACGTGACGCTGCATTGACTAATTACAATCGAATAACAAATGTAAAGCACGCAGGTCGTACGGGTTGTCACACAGGTCGAGGGGCGGACCGCGTCGCGGTCCACCCCTCGGTCGTACGTCCTGTCGTACGCGCGTCAGCGCTGCTCCACCTCGCCCGGAGCCGGGCGCTGGGTCGGCACGGTCGGATCCTCCGACTTCCAGTTGGTCGAAGCCGGCGGGATCTCGTCGGTCAGTGGCCCGCCGACCGGCTGCGGCCTTGGCTGCTCGACGGTGTCCGTGTCGCGCACCGGCTCCTGGTCCACCCGGGTCGGCGTCGGGTCGTCGACCGCCGGCTCGGCGCGGTGCCGGGCCGTCCCACCCTCGGGTCGGGTCACCAGCCACACACCGAAGACGACAGCGATCAGACCGAGGACACCAGCGACGATCGGGCCCCAGAAACTGATCAGGCCGATCTTGAAGCGGTTTTCCTTGACCGTCTCCACACTGCGGCTGACCGTGTCGTCGGTGTAGTTGAAGTCCGCGTCCAACAGCACAGTGGGAGTGCCGGTGTCAGGGCGCAACTCCTTGTGCTGCTGCTCCCGCACGTTCACGTAGGAGCCGGTGACCGGGTCGACCCAGAGCGTACGGATGTTGCTGTAGACGATCTGGCCGTTGGTGGCACCCGGCGCGAACTTGCCGACCAGCGTCTGGATGCTGCTCTCCGGGGTGGCCAGCACCTCGTTCTCGATCCGCTGCTCGAAGCGGTACGCCTCGATGCCCTTGATCTTCTCGGTGCCGACGAACTTGGCCGGGACAGCCCGCTTCAGGTCACGGTCGAAAACCTGGTAGTCGCGCTTGGCAGTGCCGAACGGGAACTTGTAGATCTGGCCGGTGTACTTCACGTTGCCGACCGGAGTCCCGTCCGCCCCGGTCTCGTTGAGCCACTGGTCCTTCCACGAGGCGGCCGCACCGGAGATCCGGTAGAGAGCGAGTTCGGTGCTGTACTGGCTGACCACGTCCTGGTTGTCGGTGCGCCGGACCGTCTGGTAGACGTCCCAGATCACCGCGTCACCCTTGAGGTCCGCGGGCAGCCGATCCTTGGTGTCGTCGGGCTGTGGGATGACCTCCACGTTGGACACCAGGTCGCCCTGCGGAACCTCGATGCTCACCGAGCTGCCGGTGGCCGTGATCTTCAGGAACCTGGCGTTCTTCGCCTCGGCGACGGACGTCGTTGGCTCAAGATCGTAGGGGAGCTTGGTCACGGCGGGGGCCACGTAAAACGGCAGCCCGGCCGCGAAGACCAGCAATAAGACGCCAAGCCCGAAGAGCGCGGCGCCCACGCGAAGCTTCACTCATCCTCCTGTAACCTGCCGCCCTACGACCTGTTGTCCGGGGCACCCGATCCTTAACATGGCGGGAGGTTACTCCCCGGTCACCTTCAAAGCGACCCCCTGGATGTCCAGATGTCCACAGCCGCCGCGCCAACAGTTTCGGAGCCTTCGGCAACCGGCCGACTTCCCGCCCTCGACGCGCTGCGAGCAATCGGCGCGGTGGCGGTCGTCGGTCACCACGTCGGGTTCCAGACCGCCGCCACCATGAACACCACCTGGGGCGGCTGGCTGGCTCGACTGGACGTCGGCGTCGCCATCTTCTTCGTACTGTCCGGGTTTCTGCTGTTTCGGCCGTGGGCGCTCAACGTCGCGACGGGCCGGAAGCGACCCCGCGCCGAGCGTTACCTGTGGCGGCGAGCAGTGCGCATCCTGCCCGCCTACTGGTTGGCGACGGTGGTCTGCCTGATCGTCCTGCCGCAGAACGGGCAGGCGTCCGGCGGCGACTGGATCCGCCACCTCACCTTCACCCAGATCTACCAGGCCGGGCAGTTGCGCGCCGGGCTCAGCCAGACCTGGAGCCTCGCCACCGAGGTCGTGTTCTACCTGATCCTGCCGCTGGTCGCCGTGCTCGCCGTCGGCCGGTCCTGGCGTCCTGTCCGGACCATCGTGATCGTCAGCGGAAGTGTGCTGGTGACCGCCGGGTGGCTCACCCTGATGGGGCTGGGCTGGCTCGACACCGCCCTGCACACCATGTGGTTCCCCTCGTACGCCGCATGGTTCGGCACCGGCATGGCACTGGCGGCGGCGCACGTCGCCCTGCGCACCGGGACGGCGCCCGCGGCTCTCCGGGTCCTTGACGACCTGGCCTCGGCGCCGGTCACCTGCTGGGCTGCCGCCGTCGGCCTGATGGCGATCGCGACGACGCCCGTCGCCGGCCCCCGCGACCTCAGCAGGCCGACGGCCGCCGAGTTCGGCGTCAAGCTGGCCCTCTACCTCGTGATCGCGGCGCTGATCCTGATCCCGGTGGCCTTCGGCGGGCCGAGCCGGGCCAAGGAGATCTTCGGCAGCTCGTCCGCCCGGTGGCTCGGCGCGGTCTCGTACGGGCTGTTCCTGTGGCACCCCATGGTCATCGAACTCATCTACCTTGTCGGCGACCGACAGCTGTTCACCGGCGGGCTGCTCAACACCTTCGCCCTCACCATGGCCTTCGGCCTGTTGTACGCAGCGGTCAGCTACTACGGCGTCGAGCGGCCCCTGCAACTGCTCGGGTCGCAGGGTCGACGCCGATCCGCAGGGCGTGGGCAGACGCCCGCGACTCCCGCCGCCGACGTGGCCGCACCGGCCACCACGCCGCCGACCGTCGCGGCTGGCACTCCGGCGCCCACCGTCGGCGGGTAGCGCCCAGCGCTGGCCCATCGGGGCATTGCCGGCCGGCACACCAGCCCCTAATGTGACGCGGGTCGCTAAATTACTTGAGAGTAGGGTTCGCGTGGAGCGTCGCTTCGGCATGCCCGGACACGTGTTGTTCCTCAACTGGCGAGACACCCGCAACCCCGAGGGCGGCGGTTCCGAGGTGTACGTCGAACGGATCGCCGCCGAACTGGTCGCGCGCGGATTCCGTGCCACTCTCTTCTGCGCCGCCCACAGCCAGGCTCCCGCCGACGAGGTCAACGAGACGGGCGTACGGCTGGTACGGCGCGGCGGCCGACACAGCGTCTACCTCTGGGCGGCACTCTGTTACGTCGCGGGCGCGCTGGGCATCGGCCCGCTGGCGGCCCGGCGCGGCGGCCGGCCCGACGTCCTGGTCGACGTCTGCAACGGGTTGCCCTTCCTCTCCCCGCTGTGGGCACGACGCCCGGTGGTCAAGCTGATCCACCACGTGCACCGCGAGCAGTGGCCCGTTGTGCTTCCACAGTGGGCGGCCCGGTTCGGCTGGTGGGTCGAATCGTCGCTCGCCGTACGCGTCTACCAGCGGTGCCGGTACGTCACCGTCTCCGAGGCGACCCGCCGGGAGTTGGCAGAGCTCGGAGTGCCGCCGGAGCAGGTCTCCGTGGTGCACAACGGCACCCCGACGCTGCCCCGCACCGACGCCGAACGGGCGACGTTCCCGCTGCTCGTGACGCTGAACCGTCTGGTGCCGCACAAGCGGGTGGAGGTGGCGCTGCGGGCCGTCGCGGCCCTCGCCGACGAACTGCCCCAACTACGTCTGATCGTCGCCGGCCAGGGCTGGTGGGAGTCGCACCTGCGTGAACTCGCCGCGGAGCTGGACATCACCGAGCGGGTGGACTTCCGGGGCTTCGTGACCGAGGAGGAGAAGGCCGCCCTGCTCGCCTCGGCCTGGGTAGCCCTGACCCCGTCGCTCAAGGAGGGCTGGGGCCTCACGATCGTGGAGGCGGGTTCGGCGGGCACCCCGACTGTGGCGTTCCGGGGAGCGGGCGGAGTCGCCGAAGCTGTCGTCGACGGGCGTACCGGCCTGCTGGCCGACGACATCGACGACTACCTGATGAAGGTGCGCACGCTTCTGCACCGGGATGAGCTGCGGCGGGAGATGGGCGCCCAGGCCCGGGAGCACGCCGCCAGCTTCACCTGGCAGGCCGCGGGTGGGCGCTTCGAGGCGATCCTCACCGGTGTGGAGTCGCCCCGCCCAGTGCAGCAGCGGGGCGAGCCGTCCTACCTGTCGCCGTAAACCGCTGGGGCGTACGGGTCCTTCTTACCGGCCCGCTTGGCGGCCTCCGTGACGAGCTTGGCCTCCTTTGCGGCCTCCTCGTCGGTGGCGGTCGCGGCGGCCGAGATCCCGCCGAGAGCCAGGATCCCCAGCAACGCCGCCACCAGGCCAGACACGACCAGGGTCAGAGCTCTACGCATGCCAATCCTCCAATGGCGAGACGTGCGAGCGGACGTTACCACGCGGTAGCTCGCCGGTGTAGTGCCGAAACGGCGGCAGCGATGACCACCAGAAGGGCAGCGCTGAGGGCCGCCACCACCGCCAGTCGGGCCGGTCCGGACCCGCCCGGTTGCAGCACGGTCTCCGGGTTGCGGTACAGCGTCAGGAACGGTCCGTCGTGGACGCGCTCGAGGCCGCCGAGCACCTGAGGATCCAGTTCGCCGGAGACCTCGTGCTGCACCAGGACCCAGCGCACCCCGGTGGTCCAGACCGGCCGCCCCTCGTCCAGCGCCCGGCGCATCTCGCGGACGCGCGGGTTCTCACCGGCCACGGCGACGTCGCCGACCCGGAGCGTGTCGTCGGTCAGCACCGTCCCCGGCAGGTAGCGCGGCGCCGGGTCCAGGACAACCCGACCAGGGTTCCACGGGTACGCCCGGTAGGCGCTCAGCGGCAACGAGAGGATCTCCCCCGGCTCCTCCTCGATGTGCTCGGCCACCCGCTGCCACTCCTCCGGATAGCTCACCGGACGAAGCCGACCGGCACCGCCGAACGCCAGGTCCGGCAGGACCGCCACCGGCAGGAACAGCAGCCCGACCAGGATCACCCCGGCCACCTCCCGGTCGATCCGGGCCACCAGCCGCTCGGCCCCCAACGCCGCGCACACCACCAGCAGCAGGGCGTACGGCGCCAGGAACTTCTGCCCATCCCGCAGCAGCCCCGCGCCGGGCAGGTGCACCACCGCCCAGCGCAACGCGGCATCCCCGCCGGGGAGCAACCCGAAGGCGGCGAGCAGACAACCGGTCCCGGCGAGCACCGCCAGGCGCGCCGCCCCACCCAGGGGTAGCCGACGCCGCAGCAGGCCCGCACCGACACCGGCCAGGATCAGCAGCACGACCGTCGCCACCGGCACCAGTGGCGTCGCGCGACTGGCGGGGGTGGCCTGCGCGCTCCAGATACCGCCGGTGCCGGCCAGCGCCACCAGCGGGCCCGCCCAGTTCTCCGCACGCGCCGCGAACGCCGCCACCCCCGCCGGGTCCGAGGAACCCCCGGCGCCGGTGACCACTGCCGCTACCACCCAGGGGGCGTTGAGCACTCCGACCGCGGCCAACGCCTGCCGGGACCGGTGCGGATGCATCCGCTGCGACACCAGCAGCGACCGGGGCGCGCGCATCCGGTCCGACGTCAGCACCAGCACCGTGCCCAGCGCGATCAGACCACCGGTCGGCGTGATGGCGGCCGGAGCGGCGGCGAGCACCACCCGGGCGAGCGCGCCGTCGCGCCCGGCCCGCAGGTCCAGCGCCGCCCGCACCAGCCAGGGCAGCGCGGCGTACGCGAGCAGCAGCCCCCACTGCCCGATCAGCAACCGCTCGGCGAGGTACGGCGACCACGCGTACGCCAACGCGGCGAACAGCCGGACCGCACGCCGTTCGGTCGGCACCAACCGGCCGGCGCCGACCGCCGCGAGGAAGACCGCCCCGGCGAGCGCCAACCGCTGCACCACCCAGCCCGGCACGAGTTGAGTGACCAGCGAGACGAGCGCGTCCATCGGCACCGCCCGGGGCAGACTCTGCGCCGGGGCGACGAGATCCCAGGTCAACGGCTGCCGGGGTACGAACACCATGTCGTACAGCAACGCGTAGCCGGGTGCCGCCAGCGGGGCCAGCACCACCACGGTGACCGCCGCCGCTACCACGTACAGCGACAGCGTGTCGGGCGTCCGCCGAACCGGTGCGGCCTCGACGCCGTCGGTCGGCTCAACCATTCACGATGCCGGCACCGCCCGGCCCACCGTGATCAGCTCGGTGCACACCCCGACCCCTGGCGTTTGGACGGTGAGCTCGACGGCGTCCCCCGCACCCTCCAACAGGAAGAACAGGTCGTTCAGCCCACGTCGCAGAGTGATCTCGCGGGTGGCGTCCCCGAGCCGGAAAAGCGCTGTCGAGTCACCCGAGCTGAGATAGCCGAAGTGCACCACGTACGGCCACTCCACCAGGTACCCGTCCAACGGGATCCGAGTGGGTCGGCCGCCCTGGGCCAGGTGTCCGCAACCGTCCACCGGACCGGGCACGATCTTCCGACCCTGGACCACCACCGGACGGATCCGGCCGAGATCATCGAACGTCGACGGGCGCGCGGCCTCCGTCACGAAGGTGGGTCGACGCTCGGCCGGGCGGAAGAAGTGCGACTGGAGATTGTCCGGCCAGAAGTAGCCGGCGATCACCCGGTCCGGGACCGCGGTGTCGAAGAAGACGGTGCCCGGCGGCGCAGCGGCCAGCTCGGCCTGCGTCGTCGCGAGATAGTCCCGCCCGTACTTCGTACTCCAGTTGTCGCCGAAACGGGCAGTGCTCCACAGGGTGCCCACGCCAATGGTCACCAGGACGACGATCATCGAGACCAGGCCGACAGCGAACGCGCCCGGCTCCCGCAGGACCGTCGGCACCGGCCACGCCGACACCTCGTCCTCGTCGGTGTCCTTGATCCCCAGCAGGGCCGCGCCCACACAGATCGCGGCGACCAGCACCACGTCGGCGACGTACCGGGGGACGACACCGATCAGTGGGCCGAGCGGCCCACCCAGCCGGGTGATGGCGAAGAGCGCGGCGACCAGGCCGAGGTAGGAGGTGAGCAACAGCCAGGCCCGGCCGGCCGACGGACGCCGCCGGACGGTGACCACGACGAGCGTCGCCAGCACCGCCCAGGACAACCACTTGGCGATGTCGTACGGATCGACGAGCGGGGGACCGTCACCGGCGTAGGTCCAGCGCCAGGGGCCTCCGAGCAGACCCGGCACCACTGTCTCGCCGACCAGGTCACCGAGGAAGTTGAGGACCGGACCGACCGAGGTCGGGTCCCGCAGTTCACCGGAGGGGCGGGTCAGGTAGAACGCCAGGTATCCCCCCGACAGCGCGCTGAGCACCAGCCAGGCCGGCCAGTGCCGGCGGATCGCCGCCGCGAGACTGCGCCACACGCCACCGGAGGTGAAGAGGAAGACGGTCAGCAGGAACAGCAGCGGCACGATCAGCAGGGACTTGGTGTCGAAGAGCAGGCCGAACACCAGCCACAGCGCGACCGCCACGAGGTGCCGCAGGCGACCCGTCCGCACGTACCGGACCTGGGCTGTCACCGCCATGACCAGTGCCAACTGCATCGGCAGCACGAGCAGTCCGACCAACCACAGCGAGGAGACCTCAAGCGTCAGCGGGCTGAACACGAACAGGCACAGCGGAATGAGCAAACCCCAGCCGGGCCGGAGCAGATCGCGCAACAACCGGTACACGGCGATCCCGGTCGCCGCCTGGCCAACAGCCAGCAGCAACACCCACGGCCAGGTGGCGAAGCCCGCCGCCCGCACCATCGCCCACGCCACCAACAGGCCGCCCGGCATGAGGTGGTTGTTGAACGTACGCAGGAGGTAGTCCGCGTCCAGCCCGGTGTCGAGGACCTGGGCGGCGATGACGAACTCGTCCTGCGAGAACCAGCCACGGGCGGCGAGGCCGGCGCGCCAGGCGACGGACACCGCGATGAGGGCGATCGCCACGGCGCGGACGGGGTCGGCGCGGAGCCATCGGCCGATCGGCCCGGGCCCGTCGCCGTCGGACGCGACGCGTTCCGGATGCGTCTCGGCCTCAGCTTCTGGCATTGACATGGTCGGCAGCCTGCCACACGCTTACACGCCGTGGGGACGGCCGTTCTCCCGATAACGCCACCGCAGCGCCCCTGGTCGCCCGTCCGTGCCCGGTCCGGATAACGTCGCGCGACAGTCGTCGGCTGCAGGTGCGCGTCCGGCCGGTGAAGACAGGAGCCGAAATGCGTGCAGAGGTGGCCAGTGGCGCCGCACCGGGGTCCAGCCGGAGCCGGCACACGGCCCGACGGTTCCGGCACCTGGTCATCTGCATCGCTCTCACCGCCCTCGCCTTCCAGCAGGCCCCGGGCCAGGTCGTCCCGGACACCAAGGTCGACCTGAACGTCAACCCGGCCGGGTGGCTGCTTCGCTCGCTGCACCTGTGGGATCCCACCGGCACGTTCGGCCAACTACAGAACCAGGCGTACGGCTATCTCTGGCCGATGGGCCCGTTCTTCCTGCTCGGGTCGGAGTCCGGCCTCGCGCCGTGGGTGGTGCAGCGGCTGTGGTGGGCACTGCTCTTCTGTGTCGCCTACCTGGGGGCGGTGCGCCTGGCGGGCCGGCTCACCATCGGAACGCCTGCCGGGCGCATGATCGCCGGCGTCGCCTTCGCGCTGTCACCGCGCATCCTCACCCAGCTCGGCTGGTCCTCGGTGGAAGCCTGGCCCAGCGCCGTCGCCCCCTGGGTGCTCATTCCACTTGTCGGTCTCGCCGCCGGCACGCGACTGCGACGCGCCGTCGCGGCCTCGGCCCTCGCCGTCGCCTGCGCCGGTGGGGTCAACGCCACCGCCGTGTTCGCGGTGGTGCCACTGGCCCTGCTCTGGCTCGCCACCGTCCAGCCCGTACGCCGCCGGGTCACCGCCATCGCCGCCTGGTGTGGCGCGGTGGCCCTGGCCACCGCGTGGTGGTTGGTTCCGCTGCTGGTCCTCGGGCGGTACAGCCCACCCTTCCTGGACTACATCGAGACCGCCCGAAACACCACCAGCGTCACCGACGGGGTGACCACCCTGCGCGGCGCCTCCTACTGGGTCGCCTACCTCGCCTCCCCGTTCGGACCGACCATCCCGTCCGGCGCGCGACTCGCCAACGAGGCGGTGCTGGTCGCCGCCACCCTGGCGGTCGCCGCCCTCGGTGTGCTCGGGCTGTCCCGACGGGGGATGCCGCACCGCCGGTTCCTCATCACCGGTCTGGTGCTCGGCGTCGCGCTCGTCGGTCTCGGGCACGTCGGCGACCTGCCGAACATCCTCGCCGGGCCACAGCGGGAGTTCCTCGACGGCGTCGGCGCACCCCTGCGCAACGTGCACAAGTTCGACGTCCTGCTCCGCCTACCGGTGTGCCTGGGCATGGCGCACCTGATCGGGCTGGCCGTCCGGGCGGCGCGCACCACGCCCGCGCGGCACCGTCAGCGAACCGTCGCACGCGCCTGGCTGACCGCAGGTGCCGCGATCATCGCCGTCACGGCGGTCGCCACACCCGCCCTCGCGGGTGGTCTCGCCACCCCGGGCAGCGTCAAGGAGGTGCCCGGCTACTGGCACGACGCCACCGACTGGCTCGACGCGAACACGGGACGCGGGCGGGTGCTCGTCGTACCCGGGGCGCGTTTCCCGTCGTACGACTGGGGCAACACCACCGACGAGATCACCCAGCCGCTGCTCAACAGCCGGTGGGCAGTACGCAACGCCATCCCCTTCACCCCACCGACCACGATCCGACTACTGGACGTGATCGAGTCGACGCTCGCCACCGGCTCCGGGTCGACCGGCCTGGCGGACCTGCTGGCCCGATCCGGAATCAGTCACGTCCTGTTCCGCGCCGACCTCGACCACGGCCGCTCCGACACGGCCCGCCCGGCTGTGGTTCGGCAGGCGCTGGAGCGCTCACCCGGGCTGACCCGCGTCACGTCCTTCGGCCCCCTGCGCGGAGGGCCCTCGTCCCCCGACGAGTTCCGCGACCACGGACTCGACGTGCCCGTCCGGGCGCTGGAGGTCTACCGGGTCGACAGGCCCGTCGAGCCGGTGGTCGCCTACGACAGAGCCGCCGTGACGACAGTGGTCGGTGGCCCCGAATCACTGCTCGATCTCGCCGCGGCCGGGCAGCTCGGCTCGGCACCCACCGTCCTGGCCGGCGACGCGTCGACCGGCGACGTTGCCGGACCGGTGGCGATGACCGACGGTCTGCGCAGGCGGGACGTGTCGTTCGGCGGGCTGCGTGACAACACCTCACAGACGATGACCGCCGACGACACCTTCGACGTCACCGCGCCCGCCCACGACTACCTGCCCGACTGGGGTGCGGAACACTCCACAGTCGCCCGTTTCGGGGGCATCGACACGATCCGCACCTCCACCGCCCGTTCGCAGGTCGACGCCCCCGGCGGTGCCCGCCCCGAGCACCAGCCGTACGCGGCGATGGACGGCAACCCGGCGACCTCCTGGCAGTCCGCGCCGTACTCGCCCAGCGACCAACAGTGGATCGAGGTGGGCCTCGCCAACCCGACGACTGTCACCCGGGTCGAGGTGTGGTTCGACCTGAAGGCCGATGCCCTGCCCACAACGGTGACAGTCAGCGCCGGGTACGAGAGCAGCACCATCGAACAGTTCAGCGACCACATGGTGTTCGAACTGCCCGGCGTCCACGCCACCCGCGAGGTCCGGGTCTCGGTCGACAGCGCGTACGACCTGCGCCCGTTCGGAAACGGCTCGGTCGGTGTCGCGGAGATCAAGATTCCGGGCATCCAGACCAGCCGCACCCTGGTCCTGCCGACCGCACCGGTCACCGACCGGCCGGCGACCGTCGTCGTGTCCGCGGCACCCACCACGCCGGCCTGCTTCTCCGTCGACGGGCACCCTCGCTGCTCCAGCGACGCCATCCGTGGTTCCGAGGACGGGTCCACCATCGACCGGACCCTGAGCCTGCCGGCCGCCGGCGCGTACGACGCCAAGCTGTGGGCGCGGCCGACGGCCGGCCCCGACCTGGACAACGCCCTCGACAAGCTGGTGACCGACGCGCAGCCGCTGCGCCTCACGCCGCAGATCAGCGCCTCGTCCACTGCCGTGCCCGACCCGACCGGCCGGGCCGGGGCGGCGCTCGACGGGAACCCGGCCACCAGTTGGTCACCGGCGATCGACGACGAGGCGCCGATCCTGCGACTCAAGTGGCTCAAGCCGCAGACAATCACCGGGCTCCGCTTCTCGGCCGACGACAAGACAGCCGCCACCCGTCTCGGCAGTGTTCGCGTGGTCGGCGACGACGGCTTCCGCAGCAGCCTGCTCGGCGACGACGGGCTGCTCCGCCTGGACCCGCCGATGCGGACCGACGAGATCACCATCCAGTTCCTCGACAAGCCGTCCGCCACCAGCACCGACCCGTACAAACTGCGGTTGCCCGAGCGGTTGCCGGTCGCGGTCGGCGAGGTGACGGTGCTACCCGGAGCACCCACAGTCGGACCGCGCCTCGACACACCGGTGTCGCTGGCCTGCGGATCGGGGCCGACGCTCCAGGTCGGCGCGGCGCGGGTGACCACCACGCTGCGCGGCACGCTCCGCGACCTGCTGGAAATGCGCGAGATGCCGGTGACGCCGTGCGGCCGGGACACGCCCCGGCAGCTTGACCTGGGCCGCGGGGAGCACCGTGTCGTCGCCACCCCGAGCCAGCTGGCCTCACCCACCAGGGTCGCCCTGGTTCCGAAGACGACCACGCCGGCCGCGGCGACCGCCACCGCCAGCGCCGCCGAGATCGAATCCTGGGCGGCCACCGAACGACGGGTACGGGTGGCCAGTCACCCCGTCGACCGGGTGCTCGCCGTACGGGAGAACACCAACACCGGCTGGCAGGCCACCCTTGACGGGCGGACGCTGAAGCCACTGGTGGTGGACGGGTGGCAGCAGGGCTGGATCCTTCCCGCCGGCGCCTCCGGAGAGGTGCTGCTGCGTTTCGCCCCGGACACGCCGTACCGGGCGGGGCTTCTCCTCGGCGGCATCCTGCTCGCGGTGGTGGTCCTGCTCGCTGTGGTGCCCGCCCGACAGTCCACCGGGCGAACCTCGGCGACCGTCAGACCACGCGGCCGACGTCGAGTCACCCGCTCGCTGCCGCTGCTGGCAGTCGGGGCCGCTGCGCTGGTGCTGTGGAGCGGCCTCATCGGCGGCCTGCTGGTCGCGGCGGGATTCATGCTGGCGGTACCCGGCCCACGTCGCCTGCAGTGGCCGGCCGACCCACGTCGGGCCAGGATGCTCAGCCGGGCCGTCGAGACCTGGCTCCCCGGCGCGCTCGTCCTGCTCGCCGGGTTGCTCTACCTCGACTCGACGCGGCGGAACACCGACGCGTTGGTGCAACTCACTGTCGTCGCCGCCCTGGGTGCCCTCTGGCTCTCCACCGCCGCCCGACGACGTCCGGTACGCCGGCCCACGCCAACCGCCGGGACCTCGGTCGTTGCGGCGGCTGCGCTGGTCGCGGAGGGACCGGATCCGTACCCGGCCGAGCCGGACGGGACCGGGCCGGACGGGACCGAGCCGGACGGGACCGAGCCGGACGGGACCGGGCCGGTTGCGGCTGAACCGGACGCGAGCGAGCCGGGCCCGGCCGAGCACGATGTGGCCGAGCCGGCGAGGTCCGGCCCGTCGGCCGGGCCAGCCGACGGACAGCTCCCGACCTTCTCCGAGATCACGTGAGCCCCCGACGACCCGTCCGTCGGGAGACGACAGCCCAGACGGAGCTGACACGCGGATGGAGTACGGGCCTCGGCGCTGCCGGGGTCAGCGTCACAGTGGCCGGGGTCCTGGTCAACGGCCTGGCCTACCTGGTGCCGGTCCTGGCCGCCCGGCGGCTCGACCCGGCCGACCTCAGCGCGCTCGCCACCGCCCTCGGTCTGGTGGCCATCGTCGGTGTGCCCGGGCTCGGCCTGCAACTGGCCGTCGCAGTGCACCGCGCCCGGCACGGCGCCTCCGACACTCGGCGGCTCACCGCGGTCACCGCCGCAGTGTGCGCGGGAGCCCTCGTCGCGGCGACACCACTGCTGGTCACCGCCCTGGATCTCCCGGTCGAGATGCCCGCGCTGCTGGCGGTCACCACCGCGGCGATAGTGCTCTCCTCCCGGTCCCTCGGAGAGTTGCAGGGTGGCCAACGGTTCGTACGACTCGCCATCGGGATGGCAGTGCTCGCCGCCGGCCGCTACGGCGGCGTGATCGCCGGGTTGCTGCTCGGCACGGGACCGACCGGCGCGCTGGCTGTCGGCGCGTTGACCGCCGCCCTCACCCCTGCGGTGCTGGCCCGACTCGCCCGCGAGCCCCACCTGTCGTCCACCGCCCCACGGCTGACCGTCGCCCAGGTCGTCGCCGGCTGTGGTGCGACACTGGCGATGCTCGTCGTCTCCTACGCCGACCTGCTGCTGTCCCGGCAACTGCTGTCCCCGTCGGATTCCGGGGCGTACTCGGTCGGCACCGTCCTGAGCAAGGGCGCACTCTGGGCACCGCAGGTCGCCGCCGTCCTCGCCCTACCACGCCTGGCCCGCGGTGACCGGCGCAGCCGAACGGTTGCGCTCGCGGTGACAGGCGGGTGTGGAGTGGTGCTGGTCCTCGCCTCGACGCTCGCCGGAGGACTCGCCTTCCGCCTCGCCGGTGGGCCCGACTACGACCACCTGGGCCGGTACGCGCCCCTCTTCGCGGCGGTCGGTGCGCTCTACGCGGTGACGTTCGTGCTGCTCAACGACCGCCTCGCGGCCGGCGCGCGCTGGGCGGCGGCACCGCTGTGGGTGGGCGTGGCCGGCCTTGTGGTCGTCGCCGCGACCCTCCGGCCCCACACCGTCCCCGGTCTGCTCCTCGCGGCAGTGGGCACGGCCATCGTCACCACCGCGCTGATGGCGGTCACGTCCCGTCGGCCCGCGCCGGTTCCGGCGGCCGAGCCGACTAGCCCTCCGCGAGCCAGTCCGTCAGCAGCCGGTGGTCGATCGAGTCCACCCGACCGAGCGGACGACCCGAGGCCGCCCGGTCCCGCAACTCCGCCCGGGTGAACCAGCGCGCCTCCAGCAACTCCTCGCCGTCCACGCGTACCTCGTCGGACGTGGCGGTGGCCCGGAAGCCCACCATCAGGCCGGCGGGGAACGGCCACGCCTGTGACCCCTGGTAGGTCACGTCGGTGACGGTCACGCCAGCCTCCTCGCCCATCTCCCGACGGACGGCGTCCTCCAGGCTCTCGCCGATCTCGACGAAGCCGGCCAGCGTCGAGTACGCGTCCTCGGCCGCGCCCGCGTGCCGCGCCAGCAGACAGCGCCCCGACCGCCCGGGTGCCTCGACCAACACGATGATGGCCGGTTCGATCCGGGGGAACAGCAGACGTCCGCACTCCGTGCCGGTGCAGGTCCGCAGGTGCCCGCCGCCGCCGACAACGGCCGGCGCGCCGCACGTCCCGCAGAATCGCTGCTGCCGGTGCCAGTGCAACAAACCCCTGGCGTACGCCAGGTCGGCCGCGTCGCCGGGTTCGAGCCGCCCGACCAGGGCCCGCACGTCCACGGACCGCACCGCACCGGTCATCTCGACGGCGGACCGCTCGGGGAGCGCGGAGAGGTCCGCGGCGAACACGGCGGCCTCCCCATCGAGCCCCAGGAAGACGGTCTCGCCGGCGGCGGACCGCACCAGCGCCGCGCGCTCCGCACTGAGCCGAACCGGCCCGTGCCCGTCCACGAGACAACGGTCCCGCCACATCGGCAGCAGCACGCTGGTCGCGTCGGTGAGCAGCGCGCCCAACCGCGTCGGATCGGTGCGCAATGGTCCCGCCCGGTCCAGCGATCCGCCCCCGTACGCCAACACCCGCTCCGCAGTGCCCACCCGGTCACCGTGCCACGTCGGTGGTCGGCCGTCGGCACCGCCCCCGGACCACTGCGACACGCGGAACGACACGCGGTAGCAGCGCCTGATGGGCGCAGCCGACGAGGACGGCCGGGCATTCGTTACCGTAGGTGCCTCCGGGAGGGAGGACCTCCCGCGGCACCCTGGCGATCGAGGTTGCAGTGACGCTGTACGGCGAAAACAGTCCACCCGCCGACGACCGGCCCACCGTGCAGGTCACCGCTGTCACCTGGCCGGACGACGGAGCTGAGCCGGTCACCACAGCCGCTCCCGGCGAGCCGGACGGTGGCCCGCGCCGGCCGCGTCGGGTACGCATGCTGCTCGCCGCCGGCATCACCGGTGGCGTCCTCGCCGCCGTGGCGGGTGCCGGCGCCTGGGCGTACGCCGGTGATGTTCCCCGTGGCACCAGCGTGCTCGGCACCGAACTGGGCGGCCGGAGCCGCGCGGACGCCGACCGGGAGTTGCGGGCCGAGCTGGACCGGCGGGCGGCGGAGCTGGCCACGCCACTGAAGGTCACCGTCGACGGGCGCACCGCCGAGATCAACCCCGCCGACGTGGGGCTGACCGTCGACGTGCCGGCGACCGTCGCGGCAGCCGCCGAGGCCGACGCCCACCCGGTCAGCCGGTTGGTCGGCTCCCGCACCGTCGAGCCGGTGGTGACCGTCGACGTGGGCCGGCTGGACGACGCACTCCGTAAGGTGCTCGGCAACCAGGCCCAGGGCATGACCATGCCGGCGATCACCTATCAGGGCACCACGCCGAGGGTCGTACAGCCCAAGCCCGGGCTGGCTCTGAACCCGGAGCGCTCCGCCGAGGTGGTCCGCACCGGCTGGTTGGCCGGCGCCCCGGTCACAGTGCCCCTGGTCGAGACCCACCCGGCGACCACTCCGGACGAGTTGGACCGGCTGGTCACCGAACTGGCGAAGCCGGCGGTCGCCGCACCGGTCACCCTGCGCACCAACAAAGGCCAGGTGACGATCCCGCCCGCCGCCATCGCGAAGAGCCTCCGGTTCGCTGCCGACAAGACGGGCAAGCTCACCCCCTCGGTGGACGTCAAGCGGCTGCGGGCGGCGCTCGGCGACAAACTGGCCACCATCGAGGTGCCGCCGAAGGACGCGACGATGACGATTTCCGGCGGCCGGCCCACCGCCAAGGAGGGGCAATCCGGGCAGCAACTGGACACGGCAGCCCTCAGCCGAGACCTGCTGGCAGTACTACCGAAGGCGGACGGCCGCGAGGTGACCGGCGAGTTGAAGCCGACGCCGCCGCAACTGACCGGGGAGAAGCTCGCCGGCCTGGGCATCAAGGAACGGGTGTCGACATTCACCACCCGGTTCACCGGCGGCATGGCCTCCTCCCGCAGCCAGAACATCGCGACCATCGCGAAGAAGGTGGACGGCACCGTCGTACTACCTGGCAAGACGTTCTCGCTCAACGGGCACACCGGCGAGCGCGGCTACGCCCAGGGCTACCGGGACGCACCTGTCATCCTCGACGGCAAGCTGGTGCCGGGCGTCGGAGGCGGCACCTCCCAGTTCACCACCACGCTGTTCAACGCGACCTACTACGCGGGCCTGGAGGACGTCGAGCACAAGCCGCACTCGTACTGGTTCGACAGGTACCCGGCGGTCATCGAGTCGACGATCTTCTGGCCGAACCTGGACTTCAAGTTCCGCAACAACACCGAGTACGGCGTACTCATCGACACGTCGTACACGTCCAGCACGATCACCGTGTCGATCTGGAGCACGAAGATCTACGACAGCGTGAAGACCGAGTACGGACCGCGCCGCAACATCACGACACCGAAGCAGATCCATCTGACTCCCGGCCCCTCGTGCATCGAGACCAACGGCATCAACGGCTTCACCCAGGACGCCTTCCGGGTCATCAAGAAGGGCGGTGTGGTGGTCAAGCGGGAGAAGTTCACCTGGCGCTACGACGCTGAGCCCCGCTACGTCTGCGGGCCGAAGACGTCCTGAGGCCCCACCCGCTCCGGTTCGCCCCTGCTCTGGGGTCAGTTCGGCGGTGTTGCCGTCGTGCCCGTTGCGCTCCCATTGCGCTTGCCGCCCTGCGGCGGCATCGGCACCGTGCGAGTCTCCTGCACCCGAATCTCGGCCCGAAAGCGGTGCGCCGCGGGGTGCCACATCTCCTCGAACGGGCCCATGACCTCACCACCAATGCCACGACGACGGACCCGGGACGCGAGCCACCAGAGGATGCCCAGGACCGCCGCAACGCAGCCCGCGAACACCGCAGATATCAGAACCTCATCCACAGGCCGAGCCTAACCCTGGGCGCCAGGCCCAGCCCTGGCCGCCAAGCCCAGCCCCGAACCGCCGCGATCTTGCACTTTTGGTCGTCGAAACACGAACTATGAGCCGCTTTATCGCCGCAGAAACTGCAAGATCGCGGGATGAGGGGGAGCGCGGGTTCGGGGTGGGGGCAGCACAGGCCCGGACTGCTCACCTGCTGACCGCGAGTGGCGCTGGCTGCCGCATGGCGGCCGGCCGGCCGCAAGATCGCGCAACATCCTGGATGTAGTGGCCTCACGAGGCGCGAACACCACTACAACCAGGATCCAGCGTGACCTTGACGTCGGGCCCGCTGTTCCCGGCCTCGCCGGCCGTCCCGCCGGGATGTCAGGGGAACGGGGCCTCATGCAAGGAAAAAGGGAAATGCAGAATGGGCCACCCCCTGTCGGGGGTGGCCCATTCTGAAAGATTGTCCGGCGGCGTCCTACTCTCCCACA